>NZ_JAEIMH010000053.1:13787-38116 GCF_016464295.1 Streptomyces sp. N35
GGGGGCCTCTTCGTGAGGCCCCCGGCCGCGTATCCGGACCTACCCGGAGGGGGAAATGTCCGAGATGCGATAATCGGGGAGCGTGCTGTGCGGGGCCTGAGTGCTTCCGTACGGCAGAACCGTCGCCCGCCTCCGGGAGCCCTCGATGTACCCGATCCGCATAGACACCACGGCCGTACGAGACGGTGAGCCGGTCACCCGGCTCGACCCGAAGGGCGCGCCCTTCGAGGAACTGGCCGCCGCGCGGATCCAGCTGCTCGCCGGCGCCGCGCGTCAGGCGCATGTCTACGAGGATTCCGAGGTGCTGCTCACGGGGGTCGACGGCGAGGTGGAGGTCGGCGATCCCGGCCGTACGCAGATCACGCTGCGGCCCGGCGCGTGTGTGATGGTGCCCCGCGGTCAGCTGTTCACGCTGGCCAACCGCACCAGCCGCCCGGCGACCCTGCTCGCGGTACTCACCCGGGGCCCCGCCGCCGACCGGCTTCCGCGCGCCAAGCGCACCCCGGGGCGCGACAAGCGCCACCTGCAGGCCGTGGCCTGACGGGGACAGGGCGGGGACGGGGGCCGGGACCGTACCGGTCACCGACCGCATGGCGCCGTACCGGTCACAGAGCGCACAGCAACGTACTGGGCACAGAGCGCACAGCAACGTACTGGTCACACAGCGCACAGCGCCGTACGCGGATCGGCGCACCGAAATCGCCCGGCGTGGAGAAAGCCGACCCGGCCGCACGTCACGCGGCCGTCCACCACACTGGTGACCCATGAGGCGCCGCACTCCGCCCTTCAGCCCCGCCCCGGCCGACCTGCCCGCGGCGGGTGAGCGCAATCTCGCCGAGCGCGCCTGCCACCTGCACCGCGGCCTGCCGGGTGCGAGCGTCAGAGAAGCCGGCGACCTGCTGATCGCGGACAGCGGGCTGCCGGACGACACCTTCAACATCGTGGCCGCGGCCCGGTTCGCCCCGCAGGACGTGGACCGTCGCATCGCGGAGACGCTCGCCGAGACAGAGGCACGAGGACGGCCCTTCTCGTGGTGGGTCGGACCGGCCTCCGCGCCCGGGGAACTGTCGGCGCTCCTCACGGCCGCGGGACTCCCGGCCACCGAGCGGTCGAGCGCCATGTGGGCCGAGCTCGACGAGACCGTACCGAAGCCGCAGCCGGACGGGCTCGACATCCGGATGGTCCGTACGCCCGCCCAACTCGCCGACTACGCCGAGGTCGTGGCCGCCAACTGGTCACCGCCGTCGCCGACCGTCCCGGCGTTCTACCTGCGCACCGCCGAGCGGCTCCTCGCGCCCGACTGCCCGGCGCGCTGCCTTGTCGGCTACGAGGACGGCCGGCCCGTAGCCACGGCGGAGATCTTCCTGTACGCGGGGGTCGCGGGCCTCTACAACATCTGCACCCTGGCGGCGCACCGCCGCCGCGGCCACGGCGGCGCCCTGACCCTGGCCGCCCTGCGCGCCGCGCTGGCGCACGGCTACCGGGTAGCCGTGCTGCAGGCCTCCGCTGCGGGCGAGCCCGTGTACCGCCGGCTCGGCTTCCGGGAGTGCGGGCAGTACACGGAGCATGCGATCGGCCGAGCCTGAACGCGGAACCCGCAGTGCGGAGCCTGTACCCCTGAGGGCGTCGAGGCGTCCTCACCCATGACGGGCGCTGTGACGTCAGGGCCGGCGGTCAGGCCTGGAACTCCGTGAGGTCGATGCTGTGGATCTGCAAGGGGACGTCGTACACCGGGTGGACCGTCTCGTGCTCCGCCACCATGCCGAGCTTGTCGATCACGTTCGCCGAGGCCTCGTCGCCGATCCGGCTGATGCTGATGACGCGGTCGAGGCCGCGGTCCTGCAGCGCGAACTCCAGCGTGGCGTGGGCGGCCTCGGACGCGTAGCCCTGGCCCCAGAACTGCGAGCCGAGCCGCCAGCTGATCGCCACGTCGGGCATGACCTCCGGCAGGAACTCGGGCAGGGACAGGCCGACGAACCCGGCCAGTTCGCCCGAGGCCATCAGCTCGACGGCGAAGAGGCCGAAGCCCTCCTCGTCCCACTCCTCCTCCCACCGCTCGATATCTTCCGCCGTGGCGTCCAGGTCACGCACCGAACCGTCGTCGATCCAGCGCATGACCCGCCGGTCCGCGTGGATCTCCGCCATGGGGACGAGGTCGCTGTCGTGCCAGCGGCGGAGGATGAGGCGGGGGGTGCGGATCTCGGTCATGGCGCCCATCTTGCCCAAGGCGGCCGCCTCACCGGTAATCGGCCCCTGGCCAGGCCGTCGCCCACCCGTTGATCGCTCGTTCAGGGAACGTTTTGCGCCACCCGTCAGGCTCACCCCATGCCCCGCACCACCGCAGACACCCCCACCCCCACATCCGCCGCGCCCGCCTGGCACGAGGACGCGCTCTGTGCCCAGACGGGTCCGGAGTTCTTCTTCCCGGAGCCCGGCAGCTCCGTGAGCGAGGCCAAGCGCATCTGCTTCTCGTGCGCGGGCCGCGCCGCCTGCCTCGACTACGCGCTCACCCACGACGAGCGCTTCGGCGTCTGGGGCGGCCTCTCCGAGAAGGAGCGGCACGCCCTCAGGCGTACGCGGCCCTGACCATCAGGCGTACGCGGCCCTATGCGTCAGGCGTACGCGGCCACGACCTTCAGGCGTACTGGACCGCGAAGTGCCGCACCCCTGCGGGGACCTGTACATCGTCACCGGTGACCTGGACGGGCTCCCCGTCCGCGGACACCTCCGTGACCCGCCCGAACCGGCACGGATACACGAAGCGCACCCCCCGCGGCGCCCGCAGGATCTCCACGGTGACCCGGCTCTCGGAGGGCCTATGCGTCAGCCGGTAGCCGAACTCCTCGCCGAGCAGCGTGGGCGCCCGGTCGATCCCGATCGTCTCGCCCTCGCCGAGCCAGTGCGGCCGTACTCCCGGGGCGATGTAGAGGTGCGGATCGCGGTCCTCGTCCGCCTCGAAGAAGAGGATGTCGCGCAGCAGGAGCAGATACTCGGCGGCCGCCCAGCCGTGCGGGATGTCGCCCATGTACCAGGGCCGCGGCGGCACCTCGGCGAAATCGGAGGCGACGGAGTAGGCGTGCTGCTCGTTCCACGCGCCCAGCGCCGCCGCCTGTCCGCCCGCCCTCGGGAACGCCGCGTCCACGGTCCAGCCGAGCAGCCGGTCCGTCTTCTCCGGTTCGCCCGCGAAGAGGTACGCGTGCGCCAACTGCAGGGTGAGATAAGGCCCGTACGCGTTCCAGGCGGCGTCATGGCGGAAGCCGCCGGTGACGAAGCGGGCGTACATGGTGTCCAGGGTGTGCCGGGCGGCGCGGTCGATGTCGTCACCCAGTTTGTTGCCCATGTGCAGGCGCAGCGGATGGAAGTACGCCGCCGCCCCGATCATCGTGGAGTCGCGCCGCCCCACGTCCCCGGGCCCGGTCGGGATGTACGTCTCCCACTCCCCGCGCCGCCGCTGCTCACCGAGCACCCAGCGCACCGAGGCGGCCGTCGCGGCCTTCAGGTCGTCGAACGCGCCCCACAGCTCCGCCACTTCGGGCGCCCCGATCCGCTCGGCGAGCCGGGCTGCCTCGTACAGGCCGGCAAGACCCCACAGGTCGTCCCAGTAGTGCGGCTTGTCGCGCTCGCCGAGATGTTCGGCGCTCCAGCCGCTGTGCAGCAGCCCGTAGCCGTCGCGGTTGTCGCGCAGCCAGCGCGCTCCGTCCCGTACGTACGGGGTGTACAGCCTGGCCCCGAGTCCACTGCCGCGGTGCGTCCGGTCGTAGCGCCCGATGGCCCACAGCGCCTGCCCGTTGGAGTCCCACTCCCGGTCGTCGCGCTCGTGCGGCCCGCCGAAGAAGCCGTACTCGGCACAGGGCCCGATCCGTCCGCCGCCCTGGTTGAACTTCAGCGGATAGTGGGTCCCCAACTGCCGCTCGGCCAGGGCCTCGTCGCCCACCAGCGAGCAGGCGGTGGCCTCGACGGAGGAGTCCCGTATCCAGAACGAGTCGTAGACGGTCGGCCCCGGGTGGATCTCCCCGTGGTCGGAGAGCACGAGCAGCTGCGCGCGCGTCTGCCGGAACAGGGCGCCCAGATGGAAGACGCCGCCGGGCAGTTCGGGCTGGGGACCACTGCCCTTGATCTTCCGGTCCCAGAACGCTTCATGAGCGGTATGCAGCTCGTCAGCCGATACGGAACGCAGCTCGGCGAGATCGTCGGTCCCCTGGAACGTGTCGACCGGCAGCCGCACCGTGACCTGGAACTCCTCCTCGCCCGTGACACGGAACGGCCAGACGAAGGCCGCCGAGCACAGACCGGCGATCTGGTCCTCGGCGAGCGCCGACCCGTTCAGCTTGCCGCCGTGGGCGAGATCGTGGAACGGACTGCGGACGAGATAGCTCTCCGGGTCGTACGAGTGGTCCGGGTTGCCGTACACACCGAACTGCTCGGGTGCCGTGTCGAACACCGGCCCCCAGCCCGTGTTCGTCTCGACGAGGGACTGGTCCGCCGCGTACCGCAGCTGCGTAAGGCGCCGGTCCGTGAGCAGGCGCCCCTGCCGGTCGTGCCGCTGGAATCCGCTCGGTCCCGCGGGCACGACGGCGGCGCACAGCCACCCTTCCCTCGGCGCACCGTCGGTCGACCGCGCGCCGGCCTGTACGACGGTCACCGCCCGCTGCCGTGCACCGACCGGCGCCGAGAAGATCCGCTCCGCGAGCGTGACGTGATGGTCGGCCCGGTAGGTGCTGACGACCGTCGGCAGATGCGGCTCGAGGACCCGCTGCTCGACCGCCTCGCCGTCCGCGAGCTGCGGAAGGTGGGTGAGCCCGGTGGCCGGGTCGTACAGGAAGAACGACAGCACGTACTTGTCGTACACCGGCTCCACCTCGCCGGCCTGCCCGATCAGACTCTCCTGGTGGTGGTCCTTCACCCCCACCATGTGCCAGTACCGGTACAGGGCGTTGGAGGCGAACGCCGCCTCCTTCGACTCGTACGTCCCGCGGTCGAACTCATCGCTCCACGCCCGGAACGCCTGCCGCGCCCACCACGGGACCGGCAGCGCTTTGCGCGTCCAACCGCGCCACATGACCTCGTAGAACATCCACTCATGGGTCTGTGCCATGGGGGCACCGTGGCACCGGGCGGGTGGTTCGTAAACCGGGTGGTTCGGCCTGGTTTCGGAGGGGCCCCTGGGATGTGTGCGGCCAGTGGACCACCAGCGGGACGGGTGAGGTTCAGGCTTTAGGATGACGGCGCTGTCCGGGCGTAGCGCAGAGGCAGGCGCACCGCTTTTGCAGAGCGGGTACGCCGGTTCGAATCCGGCCGTCCGGGCAGCGTCAGGGGCCGAGGCCCGGGATCCCGTAGCGCAGAGGCAGGCGCGCCGCCTTGTCAGGGCGGGTACGCCGGTTCGAATCCGGCCGGGATCACACAGCGACCGAGGGCGACGGGGTGGGGATGGCCGGAAGCGACGGCGACGAGGTGGCCGGGGACGCGACGACGCTCGCGGATCTGCCGCAGGACGAGGGGGATCCCGCGGCGGTCGCGGGCCTGTCCGCCGCCGAACTCGCCCGGTTCGATCAGCTCGTGGGGAAGCTGCGGGCCCTGCCGGTGGACGATCCGGTACGGCTGCGCGCCGAACAGGTCGCGGCGTCGTTCGCGCGGGACGGGCGGCTGCGTAGGCGCAAGGCACGCGGAGCCGAACGCTCGGCCGGCGACGCGGAGCTGATGGCCCGCACCGGGACCGGAGCCGCCGACCGGCGCGAGGACGCCCCGCTGTCCGACTCCGGCGAACAGGGCGCGTCCGTCGGCCTGTTGCGCAAACCGCGGGCCTGCTACGTCTGCAAGTCGTCTTATCGAGAGGTCGATGGCTTCTACCACCGGCTCTGCCCCGGCTGCGCCGCCGAGAACCGTGCCCGGCGCGCCCTGAGCACCGACCTCACCGGCCGACGGGTGTTCCTCACGGGAGGCCGGGTCAAGATCGGCTTCCAGCTGGCCCTGATGATGCTGCGCGACGGCGCCCACCTCACGGTCACCAGCAGGTTTCCGCAGGACACCGTGCGCCGTTTCCGTGCCGCGGAGGGCAGCGGGCAGTGGCTGGACCGGCTCACCGTCGTCGCCGTGGATCTGCGCGACCCCCGCCAGGTGCTCGGCCTGTGCGAACGGCTCAGGGCGGACGGCGCACCGCTCGACATCCTCGTCAACAACGCCGCCCAGACCGTGCGCCGACCGCCGGAGTCGTACGCCCTGCTCAGTGCCGGGGAGACGGATCAACTGCCGCCCGGTGCCTGGCCGGCGCCGGGTTTCCGTCCGGTACGCGAGCCCGGGCCGGGCGCCCGCGGAGCGCTGGACCTGGTGCTGCGCGAGGTCGACGCGGCAGGCGCCTTGAGAGAGGTCGACGCGGCAGGTGTCCTGAGAGAGGTCGACGAGGCCGGACTGCTGCCCGATCCCGCCCCCGCGAACTCCTGGTCCGCCAAGCTCGGCGAACTCGATCCGGCCGAGGTCCTCGAGACGCACCTGGTCAACGCGCTCGCTCCGGCGCTGCTCTGCGACCGGCTGCTGCCGCTGCTGCTCGCCTCACCGCGGCCGCGTCGCTACATCGTGAACGTCACCGCCGTGGAGGGCCGGTTCGCCGTACGCAACAAGATGGCCGGCCATCCGCACACCAACATGGCCAAGGCCGCGCTGAACATGCTGACCCGCACCAGCGCCGCCGAACTCGCAGGCCAGGGCGTGCACATGTGCGCCGTGGACACGGGCTGGATCACCGACGAGAACCCCGCGCCCAAGAAGTCCCGGATGGCCGGGGCGGGCTTCCGCACCCCGCTGGACATCGTGGACGGAGCGGCGCGGGTGTACGACCCGATCGTGCGCGGTGAGGCCGGGGATCCGGTCTCCGGTGTGTTCCTCAAGGACTATCGGGAGGCGGCGTGGTGACCGGGCCCGAGGATCGGCCCGAGCAGCCGTTTGCGGGGGTGCCGAGCGTGGCGCCCCGGCCACTCGCGGACCTCACGCCGCTGCTCGACTGGCTGCGGGGCGGCGAAAGAGCCGAGCGGCGCCTGGACTTCACGGCCGGCACCGCGTTGCCCGACGGCCGCCTCGACCTGTGCAAACAGGAACTCGGCGCGGAGGGTGCGGCTTTGGTCGCCGACGCCCTGCGGGAGTCGGCGCGGGCATCGGACGGTGACCCCCACGCCCCGGTACGTCATGTGCTGCTCGGCACCGACGGGCTGGGGGACGAGGGTGCCGTCGCCGCGACGGGCGCGGCCGAACACGGGCGGGTCGAGACGCTGTACCTGGGCTGCAACGGCATCACCGCCCCAGGAGCCTGCCGAATCGCCGACCGGTTGCGTGCCTCACCGACCGTGGTGGCCGGACTCTGGCTCAAGCGCAACCCTCTGGGCCCGGCCGGCGGACAGGCGGCGGCCCAACTGATCGAAGCGGTCCGTACGTTGCGCACGCTCGACCTCGTCCAGACCGGACTGGAACCGGCCGGTCTCGCCGTGCTCGTGGACGCGCTGCTCGCGGCCACGGTCGAGGGGCGCACGGTGGAGCGGCTCTTCGTCGGCGGCAACCCGCTGGGTGCCACGGGCGGTCACGTGCTCGGCGCGCTGGTCTCGGCGGGCGCGGTCGGTGAACTGTACGTATCCGCGGCGCAGTTGGGCGACGCTGGCGCCGGGCACCTGGCGGAAGCGCTCGACCGGGCTCCGTACGGGCGGCTCACCCGGCTTTCCGTGGCGAGCAACGGCATCGGACCGCTTGCCGCGGCCCGGCTGGTAGCGGCCGCGACCACCGCCGGCGTCGAGGTACTCGACCTCGGCCGTGTCCGCGCTGCCCGCACCCTCGCGGCGGCCGACAACCACCTGGACCTTGCCGCGGCCACGGCGGTCGCCCAGACGCTCGCCGGACAGGAACACCGCCTCGTCCACCTGGTCCTGAGCCATACGGGACTGCGCAGCCGCGAGGCGCACCGGCTCCTCGACACCGCCGTGCACGCCGCCACCGCGACCCGTTTCGTGCTCGGTTCCTCGGTCGCGTCCAGCATCAAACGGCGGCTCAACGAGCTGAGCGCTCATGTCCCCGCCCCGGCGCTTCCCGACGCGATCGCCGCCGTACGCAGCGTGCACCGCACCGCGCCGCCCGCAGAGGAGAACTGACCGCGGCCCGGCTCGACCTGACCGCGGCCCGGGTCGGCTCGACCTGACCGCCGCCCGGCTCGACCTGACCGCGGCCCCGGCTCACCGCTTGCGCAGCGAGACGAACACCTCCGTCCAGAAACGCTGCTGTTCCGGCGCCGCCCCGACCAGATACGTCGCCCGGAGCTTGGCCGGCAGCAGGGCCACCAGGCGGGTCACCGCCTTACGGTGCTTGCGCAGCTGGGACAGCTCGGCGTTCGCCAGCACCTGGTGCACGACGTCCGTGTCGTCGGCGCCCTCGCTCGTCTGCGCGGCCGCCTTGCGCAGCCGCTCCTCCCAGCCCGGCAGATCCCGGGCGAGCTCGCGCAGCCCGGTCACCTGCCGCTGCGCGAGCCGGTCCATCAGTGCGGTCAGCGGCACCGGCGCGTACTCGCCGTCGCCCAGATAGACCGTCGCCATGTACAGCGGAAGTCCCTTGCGGTGCAGCTTGATCAGCCGCTCCAGGGTGCGCTTGGTGATCCAGGCCCGGCCGTCCTCGTCGATATCGTGCTTCCACCACTCGAGCACCGTCTCGGCATCGGCGCCGTACTGCCGTATCAGCCACTCATTGGCCGGGATGTCGCCCGGCTCGACCGTCAGGGACGCGGTGAAGCGGGAGGCCTGCGCGATGTTGTTGCGCGCCACGAGGAGTTTGCGGCCCAGGTGGTACGGCGGGTTCTGCACCGCGATCTGCGCCCGCAGGTTCGCGATCCGCCGCCCGGCGAGCGACCACTCCTGCGTGATCTCCATCAGCTTCGCGAACGCGGCCTTGTCCTTGGGCCGGTTGTACTCGTCCCACACGATCGCCTTGGGCTCGGGTCCGGTGAAGGGCGCGGCGAGGAGGTTGTCAAGGGAGCCGTCGGCCGAGGGCACCGGAGCGCACAGGTCCTCGACATTGGTCACCGGCAGCGAGAAGTACAGCGGATCACGGCCGTTCAGCCCTTCACGCACCGTCTCGCGCACCAGCTCCGTCTTGCCGCAGCCCGGCGGACCCTGGAGCAGGACCGTCCAGCGGTTGCGCAGCGCGGCCCGCACCACCTGCCGTACCGGATCCGCGATACGGGACGGATTCGGTACGCCGAGGGCCTCGGCGATGCGGTCGAGGATCTCGGACGTGCGGTTGCCCGCGCCCTGCGCCTCGGGGTCCTCGAGGCGCAGCCGCTCACCGCCCACCAGCGGCAGCCCCCAGCGCAGCGGAAAGGCTTCGCGGGCGTTGGCCAGGATGTGGTCCAGGGTCCGGGGCGAGAGCAGCTCGCGCAGCGACGGGCTGAGTGCGGCCCACACGGTGAACACCCCGGTGAGGTCCCACTCCCGGTACTTCGCCGCCAGATGCTCCCGCCACGCGGTGTCGTTGGCACCGATCCGCAAGGTCACCATCCGGTCGAGCAGCGCGAGGTCGCTGCGCCGGGCGGAGGTCTCGGCCAGCGACTCGTTGTCCGTGAGGAAGACACCGATACAGCCGAGCGCCCGCAGATCGTGCTCCCCGAGCGTCCAGTCGCAGGCGATCTGCATCAGCTGCGACTGGATGGTGTCGCCGGCCTGCAGCGAGTCGTCGATGAGCAGCACGAACGGCCGGCCCGGCTTCAGCTGGCTCATCACCAGCTGGCGCAGCACCAGTTCACCCGTGCGCGGATCGCGCACCGGAGCGTTCACCAGGAGGTCGTCCGGCGTGAGATTGGCCGCCGGTACATAGACCAGCGTCGCCTCGGGGCGCGACTCCTCCACGTACGAGAAGAACGTGGCCGTCTTGCCGATGCCGTGCTCGCCGAAGATCTGGCCGGTCTGCCCGAGGTCGATCATCGCGTCGATGAACTCCTCGAGCCGGGACAGGACCCGCCGCGGCCGGGCCGGGTGCTCGGTGGTGGTGCTCGTCATCTCGATCCTGTCGTGACGCGATGGCAGTCCATCGCGGGGGAGTGGGTCTCGGGCCAGTCGTGGCCGCCTTCGGTGATCAGCCAGATCCACGCGTCCGGGTCCGCGGGGGTGACCGGGGGCGCATAGCCGTCGGTGAGGACGACCACCGCGTCCGGCCGTTCCTCAAAGGGCCGTCCGCCGACCGTGCCGCGGCCCTCGACATAGTCGACGACGACCTGGAAGCTCGTGCCGCCGCCACCCAGCACCCGCTCACCGGGCTTGAACGGCCAGACCTCGGCGTCGAACGCCAGCCAGTGCGCCTCGACCCCGTCGATCTCGCCGACCAAGGTGGTCAGCCACGCGAGCACCTCGTCGGGCATCGAGCCGGAGGTGTCGTACGCGATCACCAGGACCTTGTGGCGCACCGGTCCGCGCCGTGAGAGCGTCGGGTCCTGGCCGAGCGCCGCGAGCAGCGCGCCGCGCTTCTTCGGATAGACGAGCCGCTCACCGTCGGCCAGCTTGGAGCCGAGCACGTCGACCAGCCAGCGCTGCCACCAGTCGATCCTGCGGGTGCGGCTGGTCTCGCCGCGCAGGACGCCCGCGCCGAGATTCCCCCAGTGCTTCGCGGCGCCCGCCGAGTCCTCCGTGCGCCCCATCAGATCGAGCAACTCCGCCTCCGCGCCCCGGTGTCCACGGCGCGCGGCGAGCAGCGTATTGAGCAGTACCGATGAGGAGACGGCGCCGACGGTCTCCGGATCGGCGGGCAGCGCGCCGTGCGTCATATGCACGCACAGCGTGGGTGCGGCGACCGGCGGATGCTTCATCCGGCGCAGCTCGCCGTAGACGCGCAGATCCGTGTGCACGAACTCCTCGTACGGAAGGTGCGCGAGGCCTTGCGTCCGCAAGTCGGCCTCATAGAGCGCGTGCACCCGCCGCGGGTCGACACCGGTCGGTACGTCGTCGAGCAGCGGCAGCGCGTCACGGCCGAGGCGCACCAACGCCACATGGTTGATGGCCACCTCGGCCGCCAGCTCGAAGACGGGATCCGCCCGGAGCTCGGGCTCGGTGAACAGATGCCGGTGCACCAGGTGCCGCGCCTCGTGGAACAGCACGAACTTCACGCCGTCCAGGCCGAGTCGTACGAAGAAGTCCGGGTTGAACAGGAGCAGACAGGATCCGTCACCGGAGGCGACGACGGCCGCCGCGTCCACCCCGGTCGTCGGGATCTGGTGGGGGGACCTTGCATACAGCCACGGACGCGACCGCCGATTCGGTCAGCCCGAAGTCGAGCAGCGCGGCCTCCTTGAGCCGCACCGCCTCCGCCACCGTCTCCGGCTCCGCCGGACGGAACCGCTCGACGGCACGGCGGTCGGCGAGATCGCTCACATGCCGCCGGCGCCCCTCCATGCCCCCACCCCCCCCGTGATGTCCCCGTGCGTCATTGGTACCAGGAGGTTCTGACAACGGACGACCGCTTTACGCCCCCCCAGTGGATCAAGTCGGGTGCCGCATACGACAGGAGGGGCCTATGATCCGCGGCAAGGGTCGGGGGCGTAGCGCAGAGGCAGTCGCGCCGGTCTCCAAAACCGGGTCACGCTGGTTCGAATCCAGCCACCCCGGCCCCCTCGGCGCCCCCTCCAGGTCTCAGGCCACGGCTCCGGCGGTGATCACCAACTCCTCGACACCGCCCTGGAATTCCTCCACCAGCTGCGCGAGCACCGCCCATGCCTCCGTATGGCCGGCCAGGTTCTCGCGTACGAGGGGACGCAGCGCGTCCGAAGCGTCGGCCAGGCGTTGCGGGAAGAGCCGGTGCCCCAGGGAGAGCACGGCCAGCACATTCACTGCAGGCGCGTGCTCCAGGGCGAACTGCTCCGGGGAGTCGAACGCCCCTGCCGCAAGCACCCGGTTGCGGAATTTGGCGTGCGTACCGAACTGCCGGCGCAGCTCGGGCGGGCAGTCATGCCGTACGGCCAGCGCCCAGCGCGCGTATCCGGGCAGCGGGTGTTCCAGGTCTGCTCGCGTCACCACGGCCCAGTCGTGCCGGTCGAGGACCATGCTCGCCGCCAACCGCCCGGCGCCCCTGGTGTGCGCCGCACGCAGCGTGCCGATCAGTCCCAGCTCATGGAAGCGCCCCGGCAGCGGAGCCTCCTCGCTGCCGTGGTTCAGCTGAGGTGAGACGCGCAGGACCGACCGCTTCGACTCCGGCGCGCACGGGACCCCGCGCAGGATCTGGCGGCGTATCGCGTTGTCGGCCGAAGGGTGCCTGCAGACAAGGACATTGAGCTCGGGGTCGTCCTGCTGCATCACCCAGTGCAGTACGGAGACCGGCAGGTGCCGTGCCGCGGACCACGTCCGCCGGACGGCCTCCGTCTCCGGGCCGTGCCCGACCGCGTTCTGCGGGGCCAGGCCGATGCGCTGCTCGATGCGGCCGGCATCGGCCGGGTCGGCCAGCGAAAGGAGATAGGAGACGGCGCGCTCCCGCGCGGTGGTGTACGCCATGCAGCGCATGATGCCGCAGGTCAGGGGCTGTTGAGTAGTGAGTTCCCGAGAGGCGCCCGTGATCCGGGAAGGCAGGAGGGGCGGACCGTGACGGTCCGCCCCTCAACCAGCGTTCAGCGCTCAGGCGTTGGCGCGCGCCGCGATCCGCGCCTTGCGGGCCGCGAGCTTCGCGTCGAACTTGCTCGCCTCCGAGTCGAGGCCGTCCATGAACATCCCCAGCTCCTCCTGGGCCTTGAGGCCCTCGGGGCCGAGGCCGTCGATCTGGAGGACCTTCAGGTGGCGCAGGACCGGCGACAGCACGTCGTCGTGGTGGATGCGCATGTTGTAGATCTCGCCGATGGCCATCTGGGCCGCGGCGCGCTCGAAGCCGGGCATGCCGTGGCCGGGCATCCGGAAGTTGACGACGACATCGCGGACGGCCTGCATGGTCAGGTCAGGGGCGAGCTCGAACGCGGCCTTCAGGAGGTTGCGGTAGAACACCATGTGCAGGTTCTCGTCCGTGGCGATACGGGCGAGCATCCGGTCGCAGACCGGATCACCGGACTGGTGGCCGGTGTTGCGGTGCGAGATACGGGTGGCGAGCTCCTGGAAGGCCACGTATGCGACCGAGTGCAGCATCGAGTGCCGGTTGTCCGACTCGAAGCCCTCGGACATATGGGCCATGCGGAACTGCTCGAGCTTGTCGGGGTCGACCGCGCGCGAGGCGAGCAGGTAGTCGCGCATCACGATGCCGTGCCGGCCCTCTTCCGCCGTCCACCGGTGCACCCAGGTGCCCCAGGCGCCGTCACGGCCGAAGAGGGAGGCGATCTCGTGGTGGTAGCTGGGGAGGTTGTCCTCGGTCAGCAGGTTGACGACCAGGGCGATCTTGCCGATGTCGGTGACCTTGGACTGGCTGGGGTCCCAGGCCTCCCCGTCCTCGAAGAGGCCGGGGAAGTTGCGGCCGTCGGACCAGGGGACGTACTCGTGCGGCATCCAGTCCTTGGTGACCTTGAGATGCCGGTTGAGCTCTGTTTCCACAACCTCTTCCAGCGCGTACAGCAACCGGGCGTCCGTCCAGCCGGTCGGACTGCCGAGGTGGGGCGAGGTGAGGGTCACGGGTGCTCCTGGGGACTGGGGCAGGGGACGCGCAGGCATGGCGGAGGAACGCCGTACCTACGGACTCGTAGGTTACGAGACCGTAGGTTAAGCGCCGCATAAAGGAGATCCCTGATCAGGGCCCCTCGCCGTCCGGTTTGTCCTGCTCGTGGGGTACGGGAAAAATGGTGGAGCAGCCACCCGCGTACCCCTGGCGCGTCAGTTCATGGCCATCAGCTCCCGAACCTCCTCCACGGATGTGTCCCTCAACTCGCCGTCGAGCAGCAGCCATCGGGTGATGTCGATCGACTCCAGGAACGGCAGATCGTGACTCGCCACGATCAGCGCACCCTCGTAGGAGTCGAGGGCGCCTGTGAGCTGGCGTACACTGGCCATGTCCAGGTTGTTGGTCGGCTCGTCCAGCATCAGGAGCTGCGGGGCGGGCTCGGCGAGCATCAGGGCCGCGAGCGCCGCGCGGAACCGTTCGCCGCCCGAGAGGGTCGACGCGAGCTGGTCGGCCCGCGCACCCTTGAACAGGAAGCGGGCAAGGCGCGCCCGGATCCGGTTGTTGGTGGCGCCGGGCGCGGCCTTGGCCACGTTCTCCGCCACCGTCAACGCGTCGTTCAGGACGTCGAGTCGCTGCGGCAGGAAGCGCAGCGGCACATGCGGCACGGCCTCGCCCGCGACCGGGGCGAGCTCGCCGGTGATCGTGCGGAGCAGTGTGGTCTTGCCCGCTCCGTTGCGCCCGATCAGGGCGATCCGCTCCGGTCCGCGCAGATCGAATCCGCCCGCCGTGGCGCCGTACGCCAGCTCCAGGTCCCGCAGGGTCAGGACCTCCCGGCCCGGCGGCACCGCGGTGAACGGCAGGTCGACACGGATCTCGTCGTCGTCGCGTACGGCCTCGACCGCCTCGTCGAGCCGTTCCTTCGCCTCCTTCAGCTTCTCCTCGTGCATCATGCGGTGCTTGCCCGCGGAGACCTGGGCCTCGCGCTTGCGGGCGTTCATGACGATCTTCGGTTCGCGCTTCTGCGCATACATCTTGTTGCCGTAGCGCACCCGCTTCGCCAACTTGACGTGCGCTTCGGTCAGTTCGCGCTTCTGCTTCTTCAGATCGCCCTCGGCGACGCGCACCATGCGCTCGGCCGCCTCCTGCTCGACGGCGAGCGCTTCCTCGTACGCGGTGAAGTTGCCGCCGTACCAGACGACCTCACCCGACCGCAGATCGGCGATCTGGTCGACCAGGTCGAGGAGTTCACGGTCGTGGCTGACCACGATCATGACTCCGGACCAGCCCTCGACGGCGGCGTACAGCCGGCGTCGCGCGTACAGGTCGAGGTTGTTCGTCGGCTCGTCGAGCAGCAGGACGTCGGGTCGCCGCAGCAGCAGCGCCGCCAGTCTGAGCAGTACGGACTCGCCGCCCGAGACCTCGCCGATGGTGCGGTCGAGGCCGATGTGGCCGAGGCCGAGCTGGTCGAGCATCGCGACGGCGCGCTCCTCGACGTCCCAGTCGTCGCCGACCGCTGTGAAGTTCTCCTCGCTCGCGTCGCCTGCCTCGATGGCGTGCAGCGCGGCGCGGGTCCGGTCGATGCCGAGCGCCTCGTCGACCTTGAGCGTGGTGTCGAGCGTGACGTTCTGCGGCAGATAGCCGACCTCGCCGGCGATCCGGATCGCACCGTCGGACGGAGTGAGCTCACCGGCGATCAGCTTCAACAGGGTTGATTTCCCTGAGCCGTTGAGGCCGATCAGGCCGGTACGGCCGGGGCCCACGGCGAGCTGGAGACCGGCGAAGACCTCGGTCCCGTCGGGCCAGGTGAAGTCGAGCGCGGTGGCGGAAACAGAGGTGGGGAAAGTAGACATGAGGGCTGCCTCTCGAGGTCGCGTGGTGGGTGATGGGCGACGTACGAGACACCGCGGGCCACGGCTCGGAGCGGGAGGGACCCTGGCGGGACGGTCCACGAAGGGTTCCGCGAGGAACCGGGGGGACGTCTCAGGGCAAAGAAAAAAGCCCTGTTCCGCATGAGGGACGGCTCATATGCCGAGGTCGCACACGACGCGCACAGTGAACGAGCACTGCATCAGGCGCGGTCGGTGTCTCAGGACCTCAGACGAGCAACGTCCTTCTCCAATCGGCGGCAACAGAAGCCCTTACACCGTAGAACGGTGCTCGTCGAACTGTCAACCGATCTCTGCCGGTGACCGGTCGGTGCCCTCCCCGACCCGCGAGGCGCCCCGCTGTCATGTCCGATTCCCGCACCTCGATGTCGGATTTCCGCCAGCGACGAGGGCCGCGCGCTTGATTGAGTGAGGGCATGACGAACACCGCAGCACTCATCGCCAAGGCCCGCGCCCTGCACGCCCTGCACACCCCCGGACAGCCGCTGGTCCTCGCCAACGTCTGGGACATCCCCTCGGCCCGTATCGTCCAGGAGGCCGGGGCCACGGCCCTCGCCACCACCAGCTCGGGCATCTCGTGGGAGCTGGGAGCCGCGGACGGCGATCACCTGGAGCGCGACCGAGCGGTCGAGGCGGTGCGGAAGATCGCCGGGGCGGTCGAGCTGCCGGTGACCGCCGACATCGAGCGCGGCTACGGCACGCTGCCCGCGGATGTGGCCGTCACCGTGCACGCGGTCCTCGAGGCCGGCGCGGTCGGCATCAACATCGAGGACTCCGTCGGTGCCGGGCTGCTCACGGACGAGGAGATGGCCGAGCGGATCGCCGCGGCTCGCGCGGCGGCGGACGAGGCGGGGGTGCCGCTGTTCATCAACGCGCGCACCGACACGTATCTGCGGCAGGTGGGCGAGCGGGAGGGGCGGCTCGCGGAGACGGTGCGCCGGGCCGCGGTCTACCGGGAGGCGGGCGCCGACGGGATCTTCGTGCCCGGCGTCGTGGCCCTGGGCACGGTCAAGGAACTGGTCGACGCGATCGACGCGCCGCTGAACGTCCTGGCGGGCCCCGGGGCGCCCGGCGTGAGCGAGTTCGCGGGGCTCGGGGTGGCGCGGATCAGCGTCGGCGGGCGGATCGCGGAGGCCGTGCACGGCCTGGTGCGGCGGGCCGCGAAGGAGGTCCTGACCACCGGCGGCTACACGCAGATGGCGGGCGCGATCGAATACGGGGAGCTCAACGAGCTGTTCGCCTGAGCGGCGGGTCCCGTCTCGCAGGCGCCGGGCCTCGGCGGGTGCCGAACCTCAGCACGCGCCGCCGAGCAGCTCCGCCAGGTTCTGGTCCACGTCGAGATGCAGATGTTCGCGTCCGGCGGGGACCAGGGCTGTGGCGCGCTTGAGGAAGCGGCGCAGCTCGCCCGTGCGGACATGGACCACGGCGGTGCCCTCCGGCGCGTGGAACTCGAGCACGGTGCGGTCGTAGCCGTACGGACGCACCCGTACGTCGCCCTCACCGGCCGGGCCCTCGATCCCCGAGATCAGCAGCTCGCGTGCGAACGCCCAGGACACGTCCACGCCCTCGAGCGTGGCCGGCGCGGGGAAGCTCATGCGCACGGCGAAGGGATCGTTGCGGTCGTAGGACAGCGTCGCGGGGATCGTGGGCATCCGCGGCGCGGCGGCGACGAGTCGAGCTTCGACGTCTTGCTCGATGACGGTGGACAACCCCTGGCTCCCTTACGACGGCTGGCTGGATGGGCCTGCAATGAAATAGACGGCGGAATTCCTCAATCCGTGCACGCGCGGTGCCGTGACGTGTGTCACCGCGCGCCGCCGAGCGGCATCGGGTGCGGGGGCGGCGGGGCGTGCCCATCCGAAGCTGCTCGGGGTTTCGCGTCACGCTAGGGGCGTACGCGGGCGGGCGCGACCGCCGCGCGGGGGACCCGCGGAGTTGACGTCGCACACCTGGATCCACCCACCCACACGGTCCAACGGCGCGCATTTCCGTGCTGGTTGACGCGTTCACGCCCCCTGGACGGCCCGCGCCCGGTCGGCTAGCTTCGCCGCGCATGACAGCTATGGGGAAGTCGAGGCGCATGCGCCGCTCGGTGGCCGCAGGGGCGTGTGTCGCGGCGGTGGCGGCGGTGCTCACCGGTCCCGCCCAGGCCGCGGCGGACAGCGGCGGGGCGGCCGCGGGCAACGGCGGCGTATCCACGTATACGAAGGGTCCGGGCTGGAAGCTCAAGCCCAGCGGCGCCGAAGTGCGCTTCCGCGGCCTTGCCGCCGTCAGCCGGAGCACCGCCTGGGTGGCCGGCTCCAAGGGGACCGTGCTGGTGACCACCGACGGCGGGGCGAGCTGGGCGGATGTGTCGCCGCCCGGCGCCGGAGAGCTGGAGTTCCGTGACATCGAGGCCTTCGACCGCAAGCGGGCCGTGGTGCTCGCCATCGGGGAGGGCGAGGCATCGAGGGTCTTCCGTACGGACGACGGCGGGAAGACCTGGAGCGAGGCCTTCCGCAACGACGAGCCCAGGGCCTTCTACGACTGCATCACCTTCTTCGATTCCCGCAACGGGCTCGCGATGAGCGATCCGGTCGACGGCAAGTACCGGATCCTGTCCACGAGCGACGGCGGTCGCAGTTGGCGGGTGCTGCCCGGCGAGGGCATGCCGCCGGCGCAGACCGGTGAGGCCGGGTTCGCGGCGAGCGGGCAGTGCCTGGTCAGCCATGGCCGCTCCGATGTGTGGCTGGCGACCGGCGGCGGGGCGACCGCCCGCGTCCTGCACTCGAAGGACCGCGGGCTGACCTGGACGGCGGCCGAGACGCCGATTCCCGCGGGCGATCCGGCACGGGGCGTGTTCGCGCTCGCGTTCCGCTCCCGTACGCAGGGCATCGCCGTCGGCGGCGACTACCGGGCCGACCAGGCATCCCCGAAGGCGTCCGCGGTCAGCAGGGACGGCGGCCGTACGTGGGAGACCTCCGCCGAGCCGGTCCCCGCCTACCGCTCCGGTGTGACGTGGGTGCCGCACACGAAGTCGGTGGCGCTCGCGGTCGGTCCGACGGGCACGGACGTCACCGTCGACGGCGGCCGTACCTGGAAGGCGTTCGACACCGGGTCCTTCGACACCGTGGACTGCGCCGAGGACTTCGGCTGCTGGGCATCCGGCGAGAAGGGCCGGATCGCCCGGCTGGAGCCGTAAGCCCCTTACCGGGGGCGGGGGTTGAGCGCGGACGCCCTGTCGGACCGCACAAGACCCCCGCTCCCGTCTTGGGTGATCGGCCACCTGCGGCCCACCGCCCCGGCGTGCTCCAATCCGTAGGCACCGACGGACCGGGATGCACGTCAGGCCCGGGGCGGCCCGCACCGCGCGGACCGGACGGCGGGGAGCGCCCGTGAGACGAGGCGCTGGACGCCGGGCGTACGGGATCGACGTATCCACGTACCCGAAGGATCAGGCTGATGACCAAGCACGTACTCGCCCAGAACCAGTACGGCAAGGCCGAGAACCGTATCGTCCACGTCACCCGCAAGGGCAGCGACGGCTCCTGGCACGAGATCCGCGACCTGAACGTCTCGGTCGCCCTGCGCGGAGAGTTCCGCGAGGTCCACCTCACCGGCGACAACGCCAACTGCCTGCCGACGGACACCACGAAGAACACCGTCTACGCCTTCGCCAAGGAGCACGGCATCACCTCGCCGGAGGCCTTCGGCATCCTGCTCGCCAAGCACTTCGTGACCTCGCAGGCGCCGATCCACGAGGCGCAGATCCGGATCGAGGAGTACGCCTGGGAGCGGATCTCCGTGCCCACGCGCAAGGAGCAGCACTCCTTCGTCCGCAAGGGCCAGGAGACGCGCACCTCACAGATCACCTTCAGCGAGCACACCGGTCAGCTCCAGGTGATCTCCGGTCTGAAGGACCTGACCGTCATGAACTCCACCAACTCGGAGTTCCACGGCTTCATCAAGGACAAGTACACGACCCTGCGGGAGGCGTACGACCGCATCCTGGCCACCAAGGTCACCTCGCGCTGGGCGTACTCCGCGGCGGCCGCGTCCGACGAGGAGTTCGACTGGGACCGCTCGTACGCGAAGGTCCGCTCGCACCTGCTCGACGCGTTCGCCGAGACCTACAGCTACTCGCTGCAGCAGACCCTGAACCAGATGGCCGACCGGGTCCTCGACCACTGCCCGAAGGTCAACGAGGTCCGCCTCAACCTCCCCAACAAGCACCACTTCCTCGTCGACCTGGAGCCGTTCGGCCTCAAGAACGACAACGAGGTGTACTACGCGGCGGACCGGATGTACGGCCTCATCGAGGGCACGATCCACCGCGACGGCGTCCAGCCGGTGATCGCGACCAGCGACTGGATCGTGGCCTGACACCTCGCGCGCCGGGGCTCCTGTGGTCCGCCGGGGGGCGGATCGCGGGGGCCCTTTAGAGTGCGGGGATGATCAACTCATGGGCGGGGATTGACGATTCCGGGGTCGCGATCGCGGCCGCACGCGCCGGAGCAGCTGTCGTACGGGGCATGTACGGGCAGGACCTGGACCGGATCGACAAGGGCGCCGGGGACTTCGCCACGGCCGCCGACGTGGCGGCGGAGCGGGCGATCCTCGACGTCCTGCGTGCCGCCCGGCCCGAGGACGCGGTGCTCGGCGAGGAGGGCGGGCGGCAGGGCGCCGAGTCCGCCGGGCGCGAGTGGCTGGTGGATCCGTTGTGCGGCACGCTCAACTACGCGGTCGGGAACATGGTCGTGGCCGTCAACGTCGCGCTGCCCGGCCGGGCAGCCGCCGTGGCCGATCCGTTCAGCGGCGAGGTGTTCGCCACCGACGGCGAGCGTGCCTGGGTCGCGTCCAGGGACGGCGTGGACACCGCGCTCGCCCCGACGCCCGCGACCTGTCTGGTCGACGTCAACCTCGACCCGCCGTTCCCGAGCGCGCCCGGATTCCGGGCGGTCGAACTGCTGGCCCAGCAGGAGTTCATCGCGCACTTCCGCCCACGCGTCGTCTCCTCCTCCCTCGCTCTGGCGTGGGTCGCGGCCGGCAAACGGGCCGCCTACGTCACGGACGGCGGGGACCTGTCCGCCGGCGTGCACTTCGCGGCCGGGATCGCGCTGTGCCGAGCCGCCGGGTGTGTGGTCACGGGAGTGGACGGCGGCCCGATCGGGGCCGGGGGACGGGGACTTGTCGCGGCGGCCGACGCGGCCACCCATGGCCGGCTGATGGCGCTCATCGCCGGCTGATCATCTCGAACCGCGTCCCGCGGTCCAGCTGCGTAGGACGGTCCTTCGGCGTAGGGCGGTTCAGCCGCGTAGGACGGTTCACCCGCGCAGGATGGTTCAGGTACGCACCGCGGCGTTCGCCTGCCACTCGCGTCCGATGGAGCGCATGAGGGCCGGGTACACCCCGATGTAGCGGAACGGCTTGATGGCCGCCATGTAGAGGGTGCCGAGGCGTCCGTTCGGCTTCACGAGTACGGCCATCTGCCCGCGGTGGCCACCGGACCCGTCCGGGACCCAGCCGATGTGCATCACGGCATGCACGGTCTTGTTGCCCAACTCGGCGGCCCACTCGTCGCCTTGCAGGTACAGGGAGGTGAACGGGGACGCGCCGAGTCCGGGTCCGTGCGGGCCCTCGCGAAGGTCCGCCGGCAGCCGGTCGCGCAGGGAGGGCACCCGGTGGTCGACGCCGGTACCCGGCTTGTCGAGGCCGAGCAGCGCACCGAGCTTCCAGCGGATGGCGAACAGCGCGCGGGAGACCAGACCTTCGCCCTTCACCCCGTCCTGCATGCCGTCCGCGATCTGGCGCACCAGCCACACGAAGTCGTCGGGTCCGCCGGGCGTGGGCAGTGCCCAGACGTCCTCGACGGTGAAGTCGCCGGCGATCTCGTGGATGCGCCAAGGAAGCCGGGTGTGGGCGGTTCGGGGAAGTCGCATGAGCAAACCCCTGTCTATACGGTGGCGTATAGAACGAGCGTAGACCCATTTATACGGCACCGTATACTCGGCGCGACGTGAGGAGGCGCACACCCATGGCGGCAGCCCGCACACCACGGGAGAAGTGGATCGAGGAAGGCCTGCGGGCGCTGGTCGCGGGCGGCCCCGAAGCCGTCCGGATCGAGCTGCTCGCGCAGGCGCTCGGCGTCAGCAAGGGCGGCTTCTACGGGTACTTCCGCAACCGGGCCGCACTGCTCAACGAGATGCTCGACACCTGGGAGTACGAGGTCGCCGAGGGCGTGATCGAGCAGGTGGAGAGCGGCGGAGGGGACGCCAGGGCCAGACTCGAGCGGCTGTTCGCGGTCGTCGCGGCCGCCACCGACGGGCCGGTGCGGGGCGTCACCGCCGATATGGCGGTCCGCGACTGGGCCCGCCGCGATCCGGCCGTGGCCGAGCGGCTGCGCCGCGTCGACAACCGCCGTATGGACTACCTGCGTTCGCTGTTCTCGTCCTTCTGCCCCGACGAGGACGAGGTGGAGGTCCGCTGCCTGCTCGCGGTCTCGGTACGGATCGGCAACCACCTCAACGCCGCCGACAACGGCAAGTACAGCCGCGCGCAGGTGATGGAGCTCATCAGACAGCGACTGCTGGCGTAGGCGATCGGACGGTGGCTGCGGCGCAGGCGATCGGACGGCGGCTTCCGGGGGCGACCGCCCCTAGTCCACCCCGTGCACATCCCCCCGCGTCATCGAGCGCACCGCCGCCCCGAACCCCGCCGCGTCCGGTGGCATCCCCGGGTGGTGGGCGTCGGCGGTGGAGGCCGCGCCCAGGGTGAGGCGGGAGACGATGCGGTAGCGGTCGCCGCGGTAGACGGAGTGGACGTACTCGACGTTGCGGCCCGACGTGTCCGTCGTCAGGCGCTCGAAGAGGAGCGCGGGGGAGAGGACGGGGACGTCCAGGAGGCGGGACTCGGCCTCGCTGGTGACGGTCGGCTCGATGGACTGCGTCGCGTCGCGGACGTGCACCCCGTGCTGGGTGCGCAGATGCTCGTAGAGGTCGCCGCCCTCCAGCTCCTCGGCGGTCAGACCCGGCACCAACTTGGCCGGGATATGCAGGTATTCGATGGCCATCGGGGCCTCGTCGACGATACGCAGACGCGCCACGTAGGTGATCTCGGCGGCGGGCGAGATGTGCAGCCGGCGCCCCACGCGGGCCCCTGCGGGCATCGTGGTGAATTCGAGCAGCCGGCTCGACCAGGTGCCGGAGGCCTGGGGGAGTGCGAGGGAGTGGTCGTCCGAGACCATCTCCTGCGTGATCTTCTCCGGCGCGACGAACATCCCGCGCCCGTGCTCACGGACCAGCACGCCGATGGCGACGAGTTCGTCCACCGCGGCCCGCAGTGTCGGCCGGGAGACGCCGAGCCGGCCGCACAGGGTGCGCTCGGAGGGGATCGCGTCGCCCGGACGCCGGGACTCGACGAGTTCGAGAAGGAACTCCCGTACACGATCCCGTTTCAGCACTCCTGAGGATTCACCGTCCATGGGCGGACCTTACCAGAGGTGACCAGTTGGTTTGCCTGGTGAGGTGGTCAACCTTGCCGAGGCTTGCAGTCGTGGGACGTTCACCTGGTCAACTATCAAGTGTTTCAGCCCTCTTGACGGCCTCATTGGTCCATGCCACCTTGCTCCATCAGCAACTGGTCACCTTTCCAATTGGTCATCTCTGTGTGGGTCTGAAAGGGCTGGGTCATGAAGACAGCACGTCTCCTCGCAGGCGCCGCCGCACTCGCGGTCGCCGCCTCGCTCAGCGCATGCGGTGGCAGTGACGACAAGGGCGACGGGAAGGGCAAGGGCGGCGGAGGGCGCACCACCATCGATGTATGGCTGATGCGCGACAGCGTCTCCGAGGCCTTCCAGAAGGACTTCGAGAAGGACTTCGAAGCCAAGAACCCCACCATCGACGCCAAGATCCAGATCCAGGAGTGGAACGGGATCGGCCAGAAGATCACCGCGGCACTCGCCTCCAACGACGCCCCCGATGTGATCGAGGTCGGCAACACCCAGGTCGCCCAGTACGCGGCCAGCGGCGGCGTGAAGGATCTCAGCGGCAAGGTCGAGGAGCTCGGCGGCGGCGACTGGATCCCGGGCCTCGCCGAACCGGGCAAGGTCGACGGCAAGCAGTACGGCATCCCGTACTACGCGGCGAACCGTGTCGTCATCTACCGCACCGACCTCTACGAGAAGGCCGGCATCGAGCAGCCGCCCACCACCCGCGAGGAGTGGCTGGCCGCGACGGAGAAGCTCAACACCGGTAAGCAGCAGGGCATTTATCTGCCCGGGCAGAACTGGTACACCCTCGCCGGAATGATCTGGGACGAGGGCGGCGACCTCGCCGTGCAGGAGGGCGAGACCTGGAAGGGGGCCCTCGACACCCCCGAGGCGCTCGCCGGGATGAACTTCTACAAGGAACTCCAGGCCCTCGGCAAGGGGCCGAAGGACTCCGACGAGGCCGAGCCGCCGCAGGTGGGCGTGGTCGCCAAGGGCGATGTCGCCCAGGTGATCGCGGTGCCCGGCGGGGCCAAGCTGATCGAGGAGGAGAACCCGGAACTCAAGGGCAAGCTCGGCTTCTTCCCGATCCCGGGCAAGAGTGCCGACAAGCCCGGCGCGGTGTTCACCGGCGGCTCCGACCTGATCATCCCGGAGGCCTCCGGGAACCAGGACGAGGCGTACACCTTCATCAAGGCGCTCTCGGGCGACGAGTGGCAGAAGAAGCTGGCCACGACGATGAGTTACGTGCCGAACAAGAAGGCCCTGGCGGGCGTGCTCGAAGCCGACCCGGGCGCATCGGCCATGGCCAAGGGCGCCACGAACGGCCGCGCGGCCCCCAACTCCCCGCAGTGGGCGGCCGTCGAGGCCAACAACCCGATCAAGGAGGTCATGACGGAGGT
>NZ_JAEIMH010000053.1:38149-59870 GCF_016464295.1 Streptomyces sp. N35
CGGCCCCCGCCCCCCGCAGGCCCGTAGTCCTGTGGCCGTATCTGCCCATCGCGCCGACCGTGCTCGGCGTGGTCTTCCTGCTCGTCTATCCGCTCCTGCGCAACGTCCAGCTGTCCTTCCAGAACTTCGGCCTGGCCGAACTCATCCGCGGCGGCGCCGAGTTCGTCGGCTTCGACAACTACCGCGAACTGCTCACCGGCAAGGAGTTCTGGGACGTCGTCCGGCGCACGCTGATCTGGACCACGGTGAACGTCGTCCTGATCGTCGCCCTCGCCACCCTCGTCGCCCTGATGCTCCAGCGCCTGGGCCGCACGATGCGCATCCTCGTCATGAGCGCCCTTGCCCTCGCCTGGGCCACCCCGATCCTCGCGGCCACCACGATCTTCCAGTGGCTGTTCGCCTCCCGCCTCGGAGTGGTCAACTGGGTCCTTGTCCAACTGGGGTTCGACTCGTACGAGGGCTACTCCTGGTTCGCGGACGGCACCGCCACCTTCAGCATCCTGGTCGTCCTCGTGGTCTGGCAGTCGGTCCCGTTCGCGGCGATCACCCTCTACTCCGCGCTGACCACCGTGCCCGCCGAGATCTACGAGTCCGCTCGCCTCGACGGGGCCTCCGACTGGCGGATGTTCCGCTCCCTGACCGTGCCGATCCTGCGGCCCATCTTCGGTCTGGTGCTCTGCCTCGAAGTGATCTGGGTCTTCAAATGCTTCCCGCAGATCTGGGTGATCAGCGAAGGCGGGCCGGGCGGCGCCACCACGACCCTGCCCGTCTACGCGTACCAGGTGGCCGTCTCCCGGCAGCACTACGACCTGCAGGCCGCGTCCTCGACCATCACCGTCCTGCTGCTCGCGGTGATCCTCTTCGTCTATCTGCGTCAACTGTTCCGACAGGAGGGGGAGTTGTGACATCGCGGGTCCTGTTGCGCCGGCTGCCTCTCAACCTCGCCGCCCTTGCCGTCTTCGTCGCCACGATCTTCCCCGTGTACTGGATGGCCTCCACCGCGTTCAAACCCTCCGGCGATATCAACGCCGACACCCCGGTGTTCGTCCCGACCCGGCTCACCCTCGAACACTTCCGTACGGCCGTGGCGGCGGACGGCTTCGGCACGTTCTGGCGCAACAGCCTGTTCGTGACCGTCACGGCGGTGCTGCTCGCGCTGATCATCGCGATGGGCGCGGCCTTCGCGGTCGCCCGCCTGCGCTTCCGGGGCAAACGCGGCTTCGTCCTCATGGTGTTCATCGCGCAGATGGCGCCCTGGGAGGCCATGCTCATCCCCGTCTACATCATCGCCCGCGACACGGATCTCCTCGACCGCCTCGCGATGCTGACGCTGCTCTACTTCATCTTCACGCTGCCGTTCACCATCATCACGCTGCGCGGCTTCCTCGCCGCCGTCCCCGTGGAGCTGGAGGAGGCGGCCCAGGTCGACGGCTGCACCCGCCTCGGCGCCTTCCGCCGCGTCACCTTCCCGCTGCTCGCGCCCGGCCTGCTCGCGACCTCGCTGTTCGGCTTCATCACCGCCTGGAACGAGTTCGCCTTCGCCAACATGCTCATCGTCAAGAACCAGGAAGACCGCACCCTGCCCGTCTGGCTCTCCTCGTTCTCCAACACCTTCGGCACCGACTGGGGCGCCACCATGGCCGCCTCCACGCTCTTCGCGCTGCCGGTGCTGATCCTCTTCCTTGTGCTGCAACGCCGGGTCACCACCGGCTTCGTCTCGGGTTCCGTCAAGGGCTGACCCGGGTTTCGTCAAAGGCTGACCTACAAGGCCGACCTGAAGGGCTGACCTGCATGCTGATTCCGCGCCCCCGCCAAGTCGTGCGCCAGAGCGGGCACTTCATCCTCGACACGGAGACCACCCTGCACCTCGCGCCGGGTGCGGAGCGTGCGGCGGATCTGCTGCGCCTTCGCACGGGACTGCCGCTGCGAGCGGCGCCGGACAGCGGCTTCGTGCTCGCGATCGACCCGGCACTCAGCGGACTCGGCGACGAGGGATACGGCCTGACCGTGGGCCGGGACGCGGTACTCCTGCGAGCCCGCACCGACGCCGGCCTGGTCAACGGAGTGCACACCCTCGCGGCCCTCATCGAACGGGGCGGCCGCCTGCCCTGCAGCCAGATCAGCGACAGCCCCCGCTTCCCCTGGCGGGGCGCGATGCTGGACGTGGGCCGCCACTTCCTGCCGATCGCGTACGTACGCGACTTCGTCGACCGCATCGCCGCGTACAAGCTGAACGTGCTGCATCTCCACCTCACCGAGGACCAGGGCTGGCGGATGCCGGTGGACGCCTACCCGCTCCTCACCGAGATCGGCTCGGTGCGCGCCCAGACCGGGGGCGACGGGACACCGCACGGCGGCCACTACACCAAAGCGGAACTGCGGGACCTGGTGGCCTATGCGGCCGCGCGCGGGGTCCGGGTCATGCCGGAGATCGAGATGCCCGGCCATGCGCGAGCCGCGATCGCCGCGTACCCGGAGCTCGGCAACGTCCCGGAGCGCCGTCTGACCGTCTGGGACCGCTGGGGCGTCTGCGAGAACGTGCTCGGCGTCCACGACGAGGTCTTCACCTTCATGGAGACGGTGCTCGGCGAGGTCATGGACGTCTTCGAGAGCCCGTACATCCATCTCGGCGGCGATGAATGCCCCACCGGAGAATGGGAGGAGAGCCCCCGAGCCCGCGCCGTCGCCGCCGAGGCGGGACTCTCCCCGAAGGAGCTGAACGCCTGGTTCCTCACCCGGGTCGGCCGCTACCTGATGGACCACGGCCGTACGCCGGTGAGCTGGGCCGAGCCCGACGCGACCGCGCTGCCACCGGAGTTCGTGGTGATGCCCTGGCGGGACGCCGCCCACGGCCAGGGCGCCGCGCGCCGCGGTCACCAGCTGGTGATGACCCCGCACCGGACCACGTATCTCGACTATCCGCAGTCCGACGCCCCGCACGAGCCGCCCGGCCAGCCCGGCGACCCCGTCACGCTCGACGACGTGTACGGCGCCGAGCCCGCGCCCGCCGACTGGGAGCCCGCCGAGCGGGCCAAAGTCCTGGGCACCCAGGCCCAGTTGTGGACCGAGCACGCGGCGACCCCCGCCGAGATCGACTACCTGCTCTTTCCGCGGATCGCCGCGCTCTCCGAGGTCGCCTGGAGCGAGGGCCCACGCGACCCCACAGATTTCCGGCGCCGTCTGCAGGCGACCCGGACGCACTGATCAGGTCACCTGCCGGTGGCCGCACACCCCCACCATGAGGAGGAACACCTCGTGCACAGAAGATTTCGGACGACGGCCGTCGCCGCCGCCCTGACCCTGGCCGCCGCGGGCGCACTCGCCGCACCCAGCGCGGCGGCCGCCGACGAGACGGTCACGGCCCAGTACCACACGGGCTCGACCGGCAGTGACCAGGCGGAGCCCTGGCTGAAGCTCACCAACTCAGGTTCTTCCGCAGTCCAGTTGAGCGGCCTCACCATCCGCTACTACTTCAAGGCCGAGTCCGCCTCCAGCGCGTACCGCTTCGCCTGCTCCTGGGCGGTGAAGGGCTGCGCCAACATCACGGGCACCTTCGGCACACTCGCCAAGCCCACGGCCACCGCCGACCGCTACCTGGAGATCGGCTTCACCCAGGGCGCCGGCTCGCTGGCCGCCGGCGCGAACACCGGCGACATGCAGCTGCGCTTCCACCGCGCCGACTGGCAGCCCCTGAACCAGCGGGACGACTACTCGTTCGGCGCCTCCCAGACCTCGTACGCGAACTGGAGCAAGGTCACCGTCCAGCGCGGCGGCACCCTGCTGTGGGGCACTGCCCCCGAGGGCAACGACCCGGGAGACCCCGGTGATCCAGGCGACCCCGGTGGCCCGGGCGGCCCCGACCCCACGAAGCCCGCGCTCTTCGACGACCTCAACTACACCGCCCACAACGACCCGCGCATCGCCCAGCGCGGCTGGACCGTGAAGTCCGGCCAGGGCGGTCCCGGCGTGCCCGGCGCGACCTGGGCCCCCGAACAGGTCACGTTCGCCCAGGAGTCGGGCAACAGCGTCATGACGCTGCGCACCAGCACCGACGGCACGGCGGCCGGTACCCGGCAGACCGAGCTGTACCACCAGCGCAAGTTCACCAAGGGCACGTACGCCTCGAGGGTGTACTTCAGCGACACCCCCAACTCGGGCCCCGACGGCGACCACATGGTGCAGACGTTCTTCACCATCACACCGCTCGACGCCCCGATGGATCCGAACTACGGCGAACTCGACTTCGAGTACCTGCCGAACGGCGGCTGGGGCGAGCCGGCCAACATCCTGTACGCCACGTCCTGGGAGACGTACAACCCGGAGCCGTGGCAGGCCGTCAACGCCCACACCGAGGCCCGCCAGAGCTACGCCGGCTGGCACGACCTGGTGGTCACGGTCGACAACACCTCGATCAAGTACTACGTGGACGGCCAGCTGTTCGCCACGCACGGCGAGCCATATCTGCCCGAGACCGCCATGTCCATCAACCTCAACAACTGGATCATCTCCGGCGGCCTCGTCGCGTCCAACACCCCGCGTGCGTACGACGAGAAGGTCGACTACGTGTACTACGCCAAGGACCAGATCCTGACCCCGGCCCAGGTCGAGGCCCAGGTGGCGAAGTACCGGACGGACAAGGTGACGCACACGGACAACGTGAGCTGACGGATCCCCGGCCGGTCGGGGGTACGCGCCGCTCGCGTACCCTCGACCGCACCATGGACCCCGTCACCGGCATCCTGCCCGTCAGCGCCACCGTCCCCGCCGACTGGCCCACGACCGAAGAGCGGGCGCGCGCCGTGCAGGACGAACTGCGCACGCGCGTGGTGCTCGCGGAGGACGGGCCGCCGCCCGGACAAGGGCTGGTGGCAGGGGTCGACGTCGCGTACGACGATGAGCGCGATCTCGTCGTCGCGGCCGCCGTCGTGCTCGACGCCGCGACGCGCGAAGTGACCGAGGAGGCCACCGCCGTCGGGCGGATCTCCTTCCCGTACGTGCCCGGACTGCTCGCCTTCCGTGAACTCCCGGCCGTGCTCGCCGCACTTGAAGCGCTGGCGACGCCGCCCGGACTCGTGGTCTGCGACGGCTACGGGCTCGCGCACCCCCGCCGGTTCGGCCTCGCCGCCCACCTCGGCGTGCTGACCGGGCTGCCCGCCATCGGCGTCGCGAAGAACCCCTTCACCTTCACGTACGAGGAGCCTGCTGCCGTACGGGGATCGGTGGCCGCGCTCGTGGACGGGAGCGAGGAGGTCGGGCGAGCCGTCAGGACCCAGGACGGGATCAAGCCCGTATTCGTCTCCGTCGGGCATCGGGTCTCGCTCGACAGCGCCTGCGCGCACACGCTGGGGCTCGCCCCGCGCTTTCGGCTGCCGGAGACGACACGGCGTGCGGATGCGCTGTGCCGCAGGGCGCTGGCGCAGGTCGTGGCCCCCGAGTAGGGCGCCGATAAGCGTTTGTGCCGTCTTCCGGCAGATGCTGCAATGCGCCCATGGACCATGAGGAAGTGCTGCGGCTGTTCGACCGGCAAGTGCGACGTGGACTGGCGGCCGACCACCCCGGCACCCGTGTCGAGGACACGGGCACGGTGGTGCGCCAGAGCGGGGGAGCGACGGACTGGAACGGAGTCGTGTTCTCCGCCGTCGACGAGACGACCGCCGATGCGGTGATCGCCGAACAGGTGCGCCACTATGGCGCGCTCGGCGTCGAATTCGAGTGGAAGACCTACACGCATGACCGGCCGGCCGACTTGGGGGAGCGGCTGGTGCGGGCCGGGTTCGTCCCCGAGGAGCCCGAGAGCCTGATGATCGCCGAGGTGGCCGCGCTGTCGACGGTGGTCGAACTGGCCGAGGGGCTGCGCTTGGTGGACGTCACCGACGAGGCGGGGATCGAGCTCGCCGCGCGGGTGCACGAGCAGGCCTTCGGTACGGACAGCAGCCGGCTGAAGCAGCAGATGCTCGACCGGCTCGCGCACCGGCCGGACAGTTTTGTGATGACCCTGGCGATGGCGGGGGAGCGACCCGTCAGTGCGGCCCGGATCGAGTTGCGCGACGACGCGGACTTCGCGGGCCTGTGGGGCGGCGGCACCGTCGCCGAGTTCCGCGGACGCGGGATCTACCGGGCCCTGGTCGCCCACCGCACCCGCATCGCCGCCGCCCGCGGCATCAGATACCTCCAGGTGGACGCCATGCCGACCAGCCGGCCGATCCTGGAGCGGCTCGGTTTCGAGCAGCTCAGCGTGACGACGCCGTACATCCGGAAGCCGTAACTCCCGGCGGGCGTTCGGCTCGGCGCTTCAGCGTTCTGCCGCCACCCGGAACACGATCCCCGCCTCCCGCAGCCGCTTCAGGAGTGCGTCGCCCATCGCGACCGCCGGTGTGACCTGGCCGGCCGTCCGGGGCAGGTCGTCGAGGGCGAGGGCGAGGGCCGATTCCGCGAAGATCTTCGCCGTTTCGCCGTAGCCGGGGTCGCCGCCCGACACCTCCGTATAGACCCGGCGGGCGCCGCCCTCCCCCACGAAGCGCACCCAGAACCAGCTGCGGGCACGGCGCCCCCCGCCCGGCCCCCCCCCGGTCGCCGGGCGCCACCTTGGACGACAACCACCGGCGCACCGGCGGCACTTGGGCGGCCGCGAGCAGTCCGCCCATCGCCGCGACACCGCCGAAGGCGAACGGCAGGGTCTTGACCGCCGCATAGTGGCGGTAGCGGAAGTCCGGTCCGTAGCGCTCGAGCGCACGGGCCGAACGCTGCACGACCTGCGCGTCGATCGTCGGCAACGGGAGCGCCCAGGCTCCGACTTCCGCCGCGTACCGCGGTGCGCTCACCGGCGCGTACGCCCGGCGGCCGGCCAGGCGCGGTTGGTGCCGACGCCGCTCCTGCGCCGCCGCGGCCAGCTGCCGGCCGCGCGCGAACTGCCCGAGCGCGGACGCGAAGGTCCCGCCGGAGAACATCGCCGACGCCCGTACGAAACCGTCGATCCGCAGCGGTACGTCCTCGGGCAGCTGCCGCACCGTGTAGTAGACGCCGAGATCGTGCGGTACCGAGTCGAATCCGCACGCGTGCACCAGCCGCGCGCCCGTCTCACGGGCCCGCGCCTCGTGCTGTACGTAGGTGAGATCCACGAACTCCGGTTCGCCGGACAGGTCCAGATAGTCGGTGCCGAGGTCGGCGCAGGCGCCGACCAGCTCATGGCCGTACTGCACGTAGGGGCCGACGGTGGTCGCCACCACCCTTGCGGAGGCGGCGAGTTCACGCAGACCCGCGCGGTCGCCGGAGTCCACCGCGATCATGGCGATCTTCGAGGCCCGTGGATCGAGCTCGGCGAGGCGCTCGCGCAGCCGCTCCAGTTTGCGGGCGCTGCGTCCGGCGATCGCCCAGCGCAGCCCGTCCGGGGCATGGCGGGCCAGATACTCGGCGGTCAGTGTCCCGACGAAGCCGGTCGCCCCGTACAGCACGATGTCGTGGTCGCGCTGGTCCCGCTCACTCATGGCTCACCCTTCAGCCCTGCCCCCGCGCTGTTGTCGGTGGCCGAGGCTAGCGTGCACGGTGCAGGCCGGTGCAAGGGGCCCGGCCAGGACTGGGAGGTACGTCATGGCCGATCCGAAGCCCGCGGGGCGCCCGCCGGCCAGGTCCGCGCTCGCCCGCTGGGAGAAGGTGCGGGCCTTCGCCCTCGAACTGCCGGGCGCCGAGGAGGAGTTCCCCTGGGGTGAGAGCGTGGCCAAGGTGCACAAGAAGGTCTTCGTCTTCCTGGGCGTCTCGGACGGTTCGTATCCGATGGGCATGACGGTCAAGCTCAAGGACCCGGAGGCCCATGCGCACGCCCTGACCGCTCCGGGTGCGGAGCCGGCCGGTTACGGCCTGGGGAAGTCGGGCTGGGTGCGCATCCCCCTGGAGGGCCCCGATGTCCCGCAGGCGGAGCTGCTGTGCGACTGGGTGGAGGAGAGCTACCGGACGATCGCACCGAAGGCGCGGGTCGCCGAGCTCGACCGGAGCGATGGACGATGACGACGCCCGCGAGGGCGACGGTCAGGCCCAGAGCGGTCTGGGGGCCGAAGGGTTCGCCGAACATCAGCGCTCCCCAGACCGCCGTGACCGGAGCCATCAGGAACATGAGCGTATTCACCTCGGTGACGCCGGAGCGCCGAAGGAGCAGCCAGTACAGGCCGTAACCCCCGAAGGTCGACAGGACCACGAGCCAGGTGATCGCGCCCCAGAAGGCCGTCCCGGCGGGCGGCACGGCCTGGCCCGTGGCGAGGGCAAGGGCCGTGAAGACGACGGCACTTGTGAGGCAGTGGATCGTCAGGGACGTCGTGGGTGCGACCGGAGTGCCGGTGCGGCTCTCCAGGAAGGTGGCGGCCACCAGCGACAGCATGCCGATCAGCGGGATCAGGTACGCCCACCAGACGACCCCGGAGCCGGCGGCGGCATCGGCCAGGGTGACGAGGGCGACGCCGCCCATGCCGAGGGAAAGCCCGAGCCACTGCCGGCGAGAGACATGCTGATGCAGCAGCGGTCCGGCGAGCGCCCCGGCGACCAGGGGCTGGACGCCGTCGATCAGAGCGGTGGTGCCGCTGGCGACGCCGAGCTGGATCGCGGAGAAGACGGTGAGCAGATAGCCGCTCTGCGAGAGCACACCGATCAGGGCCTGCCGGCCCGCATCCCGCGCCGTGAGGCCCCGCCACGCCTTTGTCCGCAGGGTGGCGATCACCAGGAGCGCGAGCGCCAGCGGCAGGAACCGCCACATCAGGACGGTGACCGCGGACGCGCCGCCCGCGCCGAGCTTCGCGCCGATGAAGCCGGAGCTCCAGCAGAACACGAAGGCGGTCGGGAGCAGGATGTTCATCGGCGGCCTCCAGTAAACAGATCGGTTTACTCACTCGACTATACAGATCGGTATACATTGGGGGTATGAGTACTGCTGAAGGGATCCGGCGGATCGCGTTGACCCCTGCCGCGCGGCGCGCCCTGGAAGCCGCCGGCCGGCTGTTCTACGAGCGCGGCATCCATGCCGTCGGGGTGGATCTGATCGCCGCCGAGGCCGGGGTGACGAAGAAGACGCTCTACGACCGGTTCGGCTCGAAGGAGCAGATCGTCGTGGAGTATCTGGCCGGGCGCGACGAGCGCTGGCGGACGTTTCTCGCCGGGCGTCTCGACGCGGAACGTCCGGCGCGCGAGCGCGTCCTGGCCGTCTTCGACGCGTCGCGCGCCTGGGCCCTGGAGAACTCCCCCAAAGGCTGCAGCATGGTCAACGCGCACGCGGAGATCAGCGATCCCGCCCATCCCGCGTACCCCATCATCACCGGCCAGAAGCGGTGGATGCTGGACCTCTTCACCGGCCTGTGCGCGGATGTCGACCCGGCTCGGGCGGACCGGCTCGGGCGGGCGCTGATGCTGCTGCACGAAGGCGCACTGGTCGCCCACGGGTTGAACGTCTTCGCGGACCCCATCGCGCAGGCCCGCGACGAGGCCGGTGCTCTGCTCGCGACGGCAGGGGAGTAAAAATAAGCGCTTGCTCGGAAACCCTTGTCTTCGCCGCGGCCCGTTCCTAACATCGCTGATGTTACAGCGGTTGTGTCACAGTCAGATCAGTCCGAGCGGGCCGCATCCCCGCGACAACTCACCAGCAGACGCAGGGGGTTAGATGGCAGGGAACGGGCCACTCGAAGGGGTACGGATCGTCGAACTCGCCGGGATCGGACCCGGTCCGTTCGCCGCGATGCTCCTCGCCGACCTCGGTGCGGACGTCGTACGGATCGACCGGCCGGGCGGTGCGGGGCTCGCCATCAAACCCGCGTACGACGTGACGAACCGCAACAAACGGTCCGTCGTCGTCGACCTCAAGGACGAAGCGGGACCGGCCACGGTCCTCGACCTGGTCCACAAGGCCGACATCCTCATCGAGGGCTACCGCCCCGGCGTCGCCGAGCGTCTCGGCGTCGGCCCCGAGCAGTGCCACGCCCGCAACCCCCGCCTGGTGTACGGCCGGATGACCGGCTGGGGACAGCAGGGCCCGCTCGCCCAGCGCGCCGGGCACGACATCGCGTACATCGCCATCACCGGCGCCCTGGGCATGATCGGGAAGCCGGAGGAACCCCCGGCCATCCCCGCGAACCTCGTCGGTGACTACGCGGGCGGCTCCCTCTACCTCGTCGTCGGCGTGCTCGCCGCACTGCAGCACGCCCGCTCCACCGGCGAGGGGCAGGTCGTCGACGCCGCCATCGTGGACGGCACCGCGCATCTCTCGGCGATGATCCACGGCATGATGGCGGCCGGCGGCTGGCAGGACCGGCGCGGCGCCAATCTGCTCGACGGCGGCTGCCCGTTCTACGGCAACTACGAGACGGCGGACGGCGGTTACATGGCCGTCGGAGCCCTGGAGCAGCAGTTCTACGAGGAGTTCGTGACGCTCCTCGGTATCGCCGACCAGGCGCCCGCGCGCAAGGACCTCACGCGCTGGGGCGAGCTGAGGGAAGCGATCACGGCGCGGTTCAAGACGCGTACCAGGGACGAGTGGACCGCCGTCTTCCAGGACTCGGACGCTTGTGTGGCCCCGGTCCTGTCGCTGCGCGAGGCCCCGGACCACCCGCACCTCAAGGAGCGCGGCACCTTCGTGGAGCACTCCGGGATCACCCAGCCCGCCCCCGCCCCGCGCTTCTCCGCGACCCCCGGGACCGTACGCGGCGGACCGGCGCTGCCCGGAGCGCACACCGAAGACGTGGCCAGGGACTGGGACGTGCAGAGCCTCATCACCGACGACAAGGAGCAGGCATGACCACGCCATCAGGTATGGAGCGCAGGCTCTACGGTGAGGAGCACGAGGCCTTCCGCGGCACTGTGCGGACCTTTCTGGAGCGCGAGGTCGTGCCGCACCACGAGCAGTGGGAGAAGGACGGCATCGTCTCGCGCGACGCCTGGCGCGCCGCCGGCAAGCAGGGGCTCCTCGGACTCGCCGTGCCCGAGGAGCACGGGGGCGGCGGCAACACCGACTTCCGCTTCTCGGCCGTACTCGCCGAGGAGTTCACCCGCGCCGGCGCCTCCGGACTCGCCGTCGGGCTGCACAACGACATCATCGGCCCGTATCTGACCTCGCTCGCCACCGAGGAGCAGAAGCGCCGCTGGCTGCCGGGTTTCTGCTCCGGCGAGATCATCACCGCGATCGCGATGACCGAGCCCGGCGCGGGCTCGGACCTCCAGGGCATCACGACGCACGCCGAGGACAAGGGCGACCACTGGCTGCTCAACGGCTCGAAGACCTTCATCTCCAACGGCATCCTCGCCGACCTGGTGATCGTCGTCGCCCGTACGACCCCCGAGGGCGGCGCGAAGGGCCTGTCGCTGCTCGTCGTCGAACGCGGCATGGAGGGCTTCGAGCGCGGCCGCAACCTCGACAAGATCGGGCAGAAGGCCCAGGACACCGCCGAGTTGTTCTTCCGGGACGTGAAGGTCCCCAAGGAGAACCTGCTCGGTCAGCAGGACGGCGCCTTCCTGCACCTCATGACCAACCTCGCCCAGGAGCGCATGGGCATCGCGGTCGCCGCCATCTCGGCGGCCGAGTATCTGCTGCAGATCACCATGGAGTACGTGCAGGAGCGCGAGGCCTTCGGGCGCAAGCTCGCCAAGCTGCAGCACATCCGCTTCGAGATCGCCGAGATGGCCACCGAGTGCGCCGTCACCCGTACGTTCCTCGACCGCTGCATCGAGGACCACACGAACGGGGTGCTCGACCACGTGCACGCCTCGATGGCCAAATGGTGGGCCACCGAACTGCAGAAGCGCGTCGCCGACCGCTGCCTCCAACTGCACGGCGGCTACGGCTACATGACCGAGTACCGCGTGGCGCGCGCCTTCACCGACGGCCGTATCCAGACCATCTACGGCGGGACCACCGAGATCATGAAGGAGATCATCGGACGGTCCCTGCTGCCGTAGCAGCCCGAGCACGCACCCCTCACCCCGCACCCTCGAAAGGCTTATCCGTGAGCACCGAAGCGTACGTCTACGACGCGATCCGCACCCCGCGCGGGCGCGGCAAAGCCAGTGGGTCCCTGCACGGCACCAAGCCCATCGACCTCGTGACCGGTCTGATCAAGGAGATCCAGACCCGCAACCCGGACCTCGACCCCGCCACGATCGACGACATCGTGCTCGGTGTCGTCGGCCCGGTCGGCGACCAGGGTTCGGACATCGCCCGGATCGCGGCCATCGCGGCGGGCCTGCCCGACACGGTGGCCGGCGTGCAGGAGAACCGCTTCTGTGCCTCGGGCCTCGAGGCCGTCAACATGGCGGCGATGAAGGTCCGTTCGGGCTGGGAGGACCTGGTGCTCGCGGGCGGTGTCGAGTCGATGTCCCGGGTGCCGATGGCCTCCGACGGCGGCGCCTGGTTCGCCGACCCGATGACCAACTGGGACACCAACTTCGCCCCGCAGGGCATCGGCGCCGACCTCATCGCCACCATCGAGGGCTTCACCCGCCGCGATGTGGACGAGTACGCGGCCCTCTCCCAGGAGCGCGCCGCGGCCGCCGTCAAGGAAGGCCGCTTCGACCGGTCCATCGTTCCCGTACGGGACCGCAGCGGCCTGACCGTCCTGGACCACGACGAGTTCCTGCGCCCCGGCACCACCGCCGACTCCCTCGCGAAGCTCAAGCCCTCCTTCGCGGACATCGGTGACCTCGGCGGCTTCGACGCGGTGGCGCTGCAGAAGTACCACTGGATCGAGAAGATCGACCACGTTCACCACGCGGGCAACTCCTCCGGCATCGTCGACGGCGCCTCGCTCGTGGCCATCGGCTCCCGCGAGGCGGGGGAGCGGAACGGCCTGACCCCGCGCGCCCGGATCGTCTCCGTCGCGGTCTCCGGCTCCGAGCCGACCATCATGCTCACCGGGCCCGCCCCGGCCACCCGCAAGGCGCTTGCCAAGGCGGGCCTGACCATCGACGACATCGACCTCGTCGAGATCAACGAGGCCTTCGCGGCCGTGGTGCTGAGGTTCGTCAAGGACATGGGCCTGAGCCTCGACAAGGTGAACGTCAACGGCGGCGCCATCGCGCTCGGCCACCCGCTCGGCGCCACCGGCGCGATGATCCTCGGCACCCTCGTCGACGAACTGGAACGCCAGGACAAGCGCTACGGCCTCGCCACGCTGTGCGTGGGCGGCGGCATGGGCATCGCCACGATCGTGGAACGGGTCTAGCGCCGGCCTGCCTTCGCGGGGGAGATGGCGCACGCAGTGCGCATCTCAGGGGCGCGGGGAACTGCGCGAGCAGCCCACCGCGACCCGCACCCGGCCACGAAACCCGGCCGACCTCCCCGTAGGCCGCCACCCGCCAACGAACCTCCCACGCCTCAGACTTGACGGAGACAGCACGATGACGCAGAGCACCACCATCCGCTGGGAACAGGACGAGACAGGCATCGTCACGCTCGTCCTCGACGACCCCGACCAGTCCGCGAACACCATGAACCAGGCGTTCAAGGACTCCATCGCCGCGATCGCCGACCGCGCGGAAGCCGAGCGCGACTCGATCCGCGGGATCATCTACACCTCCGCGAAGAAGACCTTCTTCGCCGGCGGCGACCTCAAGGACATGATGAAGGCCGGCCCCGAGGACGCCCAGGCGGTCTTCGAGACCGGCACCGGCATCAAGTCCTCGCTGCGCCGTATCGAAACCCTCGGCAAGCCCGTCGTCGCCGCCATCAACGGCGCCGCGCTCGGCGGCGGTTACGAGATCGCCCTCGCCAGCCACCACCGCATCGCCCTCGACGCCCCCGGCTCGAAGATCGGCCTGCCCGAGGTCACCCTCGGTCTGCTGCCCGCGGGCGGCGGTGTGACCCGCACCGTACGCCTCATGGGCATCGCGGACGCGCTGCTCAAGGTGCTGCTCCAGGGCACGCAGTACAGCCCCAAGCGTGCGCTCGACAACGGTCTCGTGCACGAAGTCGTGGCCACCCGCGAGGAGATGATCGAGAAGGCCCGCGCCTTCATCGACGCCAACCCCGAGTCCCAGCAGCCCTGGGACAAGCCCGGCTACCGGATCCCCGGCGGCACCCCCGCGCACCCCAAGTTCGCCGCGAACCTGCCGGCCTTCCCGGCCAACCTGAAGAAGCAGCTGGCCGGTGCGCCCTACCCGGCGCCGCGCAACATCCTCGCGGCCGCGGTCGAGGGCTCGCAGGTCGACTTCGAGAACGCGCTGGTCATCGAGGCCCGTTACTTCACCGAACTGGTCACCGGCCAGACGGCGAAGAACATGATCCAGGCCTTCTTCTTCGACCTCCAGGCCGTCAACTCCGGTGCCAACCGCCCCAAGGGCATCGAGCAGCGCAAGGTCCGCAAGGTCGCCGTGCTCGGCGCCGGCATGATGGGCGCCGGTATCGCGTACTCCTGCGCCCGTGCCGGCATCGAGGTCGTCCTCAAGGACGTCTCCGCCGAATCCGCCGCCAAGGGCAAGGCGTACTCCGAGAAGCTGTGCGAGAAGGCGGTGCAGCGCGGCCGTACGACCCAGGAGAAGGCCGACGCCCTGCTCGCCCTGATCACGCCCACCGCCGACCCCGCCGACCTCGCGGGCTGCGACGCGGTGATCGAGGCGGTCTTCGAGGACCCGGCGCTCAAGCACAAGGTCTTCCAGGAGATCCAGCACATCGTCGAGCCCGACGCGCTGCTCTGCTCCAACACTTCCACCCTCCCCATCACGGCACTCGCCGAAGGCGTCGAGCGCCAGGGGGACTTCATCGGTCTGCACTTCTTCTCGCCCGTCGACAAGATGCCGCTGGTCGAGATCATCAAGGGCGAGCGCACCGGCGAAGAGGCCCTCGCCCGCGCCTTCGACCTGGTCCGCCAGATCAACAAGACCCCGATCGTGGTCAACGACTCGCGCGGCTTCTTCACCTCGCGCGTCATCGGCCACTTCATCAACGAGGGCGTCGCGATGGTCGGCGAGGGCATCGAGCCCGCCTCCGTCGAACAGGCCGCGGCCCAGGCCGGCTATCCGGCGAAGGTGCTCTCGCTCCTGGACGAGCTGACCTTCACGCTCCCGCGCAAGATCCGCGAGGAGAGCCGGCAGGCGCTCGCGGCCGAGGGCATCGAGATGCCCGTGCACCCCGCCGAAGGCGTCATCGACCGCATGATCGACGACTTCGGCCGCAAGGGCCGCTCGTCCGGCGCCGGTTTCTACGAGTACGGCGAGGACGGCAAGCGCGGTCCGCTGTGGCCCGGGCTGCGGGAGCACTTCACCAAGCCGGGGTACGAGATCCCGTTCCGCGACATGCAGGAGCGGATGCTGTTCTCCGAAGCCCTCGACACCGTACGGCTGTTGGAGGAAGGCGTTCTCACCTCGGTCGCCGACGCCAACATCGGCTCGATCTTCGGCATCGGCTTCCCGGGCTGGACCGGTGGTGTCCTGCAGTACATCAACGGCTACGAGGGAGGCCTGCCCGGCTTCGTCGCCCGTGCCCGCGAACTGGCCGATACCTACGGTGACCGGTTCCAGCCGCCTGCGCTGCTCGTGGCGAAGGCCGAGAAGGGCGAGCGCTTCTCGGACGCGTAACTGCCACAGGTGGTACGGGAGGCCGCCCGGCCTCCCGTACCACCGCCGCGTGCGGTGACCGGATCGTTCCGGCAGCGGCCCGGATCGAGCCTGGAAGCGCGCGGGAGTGCCGGGCCACCATGGGGGCATGAGCCGAGCACTGATCGTCATCGATGTCCAGGAATCGTTCCGAGCCCGACCCCTGTGGGACGAGATCGGCAACCCCCGGATCGCGGAACCCGTGAACCGTCTCGTCCGTGCGGCGCGCGCGGCGGGTGACCGCGTGTTCTGGGTGCTGCACACGGACCCGGGCACCGGGGGAGTCTTCGATCCGGCCGAGGGCCACGTCCGTCTCCTCGCGGAGCTCGAGCGGCCCGCCGAGGGCGAACCCGTCCTGTACAAGACCTCGCACAACGCCTTCACCACCACCAACCTGCAGCAACTGCTCACCGAAGCGGGCGTCACCGAACTGTGGGTGTGCGGGATCCGCGCCGAGCAGTGCGTGGAGACCACGACGCGTCTCGGCAGCGACCTCGGCTACCGCATGGTCTTCGTGAAGGACGCCGTGACCACGGACACCGCGACCGGATTCCGGCCCGAGGAACTCATCGCACGGACCGAGGCGGTGCTGCGCGACCGTTTCGCCCGGATCGCCGAGGTCGCCGATCTCGAGAGCGAGATGGCAGCATCTCCCGCGTGAGCCGTGTCGTCTTCCTGCTGCTGCCCGGAGTCCATCTGCTCGACCTGGCGGGCCCCGCCCAGGCCTTCGGGCACGCGGCGGACTTCGGGCACCCCTACGAGCTGACGTACGTCGCCGAACAGGCCCTGGTCACCAGCGCGCAGGGCCTGCCCCTGGCCGCGCGGACCGAGTGGCCCGAGCTGACCGCGGACGACGTGATCGTGGTGCCGGGCTGGCGTGCGGGTGCCTCGTACCGGAGGCCGGAGGTGAGCGAGGCCGTCCAGGAGAGGCTGCGCGCCCACCACGCCGGCGGCGGCCTCGTCGCGAGCGTCTGCGCGGGCGCCGACCTGCTCGGGCGGGCCGGTCTGCTCGACGGCCGCCGCTGCACCACTCACCACGACCTCCAGGACGAACTGGCGCGTCGCTACCCGCGGGCGACCGTGGTGCGCGACGTCCTGTTCACGACCGACGACCGCGTGGTCACCTCGGCCGGCATCGCCAGCGGAATCGACCTGGTGCTGCATCTGCTCGCCCGGCGCCACGGCCCGGCGCTCGCCGCCCGGGTGGCCCGCAACATGGTGGTCTACGCCCGCCGCAACGGTGACGAACCGCAGACGAGCGCCATGCTGCGCCTTCGCTCCCACCTGGACGACACCGTCCACCGGGTCCAGGACCACATCGACTCGCATTACGCCGAGTCGCTGCCGCTGACCTCCCTCGCCGCGCAAGCGGGCGTCAGCGAGCGCACGTTGACCCGGATGTTCCATCGCGCCACCGGCGGTCTGACACCGCTGCGCTACCAGCAGACCCTGCGCGTGGAACGGGCCGAGCACCTGATCGGCCACGGCGAGACGGTGGAGGCGGCGGCCCGCGCCGTGGGGTTCGAGGACGCACGGATGCTGCGCCGGCTGCGCAGCCGCACGGCGTAGGGCGCCGCGTGGGCGACCGCCGTCCGGTCGGGCTTCGGCCCTGTCCACGTACCGCCGTCCGGTCGGGCTTCGGCCCCGTCCACGTACCGCCGTCCGGTCGGGCTTCGGCCCCGTCCACGTACCGCCGTCCGGTCAGGCTTCGGCCCCGTCCACGTACCGCCGCCGCAGCTCGTCCTTGAGCGACCGCTGGAACGCCGTGACAAGGGCCTGCACCACCATCGGCTGCATGTCGGCCGACAGTGCCTTCATCGCCTCGACCGCCTCGGGATCCGACTCCCGCTCCCGGTAGGGCCCCCACACCTCGTCCTGGAAGAGCCGCGTCAGCTCCTTGGCCGCCTGCCGCGAGTGCTCCAGCATCACATCGCGCGCGGCGAGGATCGTGTCCTGCGCGATCGGTACGTCGAGCAGCCGCAGCCCCAGGTGCAGCAGACCCGGGTCGATACGGAAGGTGTCCGGGTCCTCGGTGCGCTCCAGGACACTCATCGCCGCGAGCCGGTCCACATCCGACTCCGACAGCGTGCCGCCCGCGCGCCGCGCCAGCTGCTCACGGCTCATCTCGGTGGCGCCCTCGGGGATCCAACTGGCCACCAGCGCACGGTGGATGGCCAGATCGTGCGCCGTCATGTCCGCCGGCAGCTGCTCCATGTAGCGCTCGATCGCCGCGAGCGTCAGACCGTGGTGCTGCAGCTCCTCGATCAGGGCGAGCCGCGACAGATGCGCCGCCCCGTAACGGCCCACCCGGCGCGGCCCGATCGACGGCGGCGGCAGCAGGCCACGGGTGCTGTAGAAGCGGACGGTGCGCACGGTGACCCCGGCGCGGGCGGCCAACTCGTCGACGGTGAGGGAGGGTTCGTACCCGCCGGACGTCCGCTCCCGTCCGAGCTGCCCCTCGGCCTGGGTGGTCATTGCTCGCAGCCTCGCTTCCCGCCTCGCTTCACACCGAGACGCGTACGTGTTCGCACGGCCCGGCACCTTGCACCCATGCGGTGCAACAGTATTGCTGTCTCACCAGGGGTGCGAAAGACACCTTTGTGGGTCGCGCAGTATTGCTGTCTCACCACCCTTGTGAAACGGTCCGGGACAATGCCCGACGGACAGTGGGCCGCCTTGAGCAGCCCGACGGACAGGGGGCCGCCATGAGCACGATCCTGCGCCTACCCGGAGCACCCGGAGAACTGACCCTCCCCGCACTGCTTCTTCGCAACGCCGAGGACCACGGCGACCGCCCGGCGCTCTCCTGGCGCGCGGGCGAAGGGTGGTCGACACTCACCTGGTCCGAGGTCCGACGCCGTGTGACCGAGCTGTCCGCGGGATACGCGGAGCTCGGCGTCGTACGCGGCGACCACGTCCTGATGATGATGGGCAACCGTCCCGAACACTGGCTCTCCGACCTCGCCCTCACCCACCTCGGCGCCGTCCCGGTCTCGGTGTACGGCACCGCCGCACCCGGCCAGATCGCCCATATCGCCCGGCACAGCCGCGCCAGGCTCGCGGTGATCGAGGGCGAGCGGGAGCTCGGGCGCTGGGCGCCGCTCCTCGGCGAGAGCGAGAGCGGGACCGCCCTGGAGCGCCTCGTCGTCGTCGAGTCCGAAGCGGCCGCCGGCCACACCCCGTACGACCAAGTCCTGGCAGCGGGCCACAACGGTGACGCCTTCGAGAAGTCCTGGCGCGAGATCCGGCCGGCCGACCCGCTCACCGTCGTCTACACCTCCGGCACCACCGGCGACCCCAAGGGCGTGCGGATCACACACCGCAACGTGATCCGTAACGCCCTCGCGCTCGACGCGGTCGTCGAGCTCCCGGACCACGCCGAGCACATCTCGTATCTCCCGTTCGCGCATATCGCGGAACGCATGCTCGGCATCTATCTGCCGGTCTTCCGCGCCGCCCACGTCCATCTCTGCCCCGATCCGGCCGAGCTCGCGGCGATCGTCAGGGAGCTGCGGCCCGTGCAGTTCTTCGGGGTGCCCCGGGTGTGGGAGAAGCTCGCCGCTGCCGTACGGGCGATGCTCGCGCAGGCCCCCGAGGAGCGCAGGCGGGCGATCGAGAAGGCCTGTGACACCGCACGCGCCCATCTCGCCCACCGCGAGAAGGGCGAGCCGGTCCCGGGCCCGCTCGATGCCGCGTACCGGCATGTGAAGAAGCACGTGCTCGACCCGGTCCTCACCTCGGCCGGCTTCGACCGGCTCCTGTGGACCGCGAGCGCCTCGGCGCCGATGCCACCGGACGTGATGCGGTTCTGGGCCGGCTTCGGCCTCACGATCATGGACGCCTGGGGCCTCACGGAGACCGTCGGCGTCGCCACCACCAACAGTCCGGGCGCCTTCCGGTCAGGCTCGGTGGGCCGGGCGCTCGACGGCGTGGAGGTCCGCATCGCCGAGGACGGCGAGATCTTCGTACGCGGCGGCACCGTCTTCGACGGCTACCTGCAGGCCGACGGATCGGTCCAGGACGCGTGCGACGCGGACGGCTGGTTCGCGACGGGGGACATCGGGCGGATCGACGAGGACGGCTACCTCTGGCTCACCGACCGCAAGAAGGAAATGATCATTACCTCGACAGGCAAGAACGTCTCGCCCGCCCTGGTCGAGAACACCCTCAAGGAACACCCGCTGATCGGCCAGGCCCTCGCGTACGGCGACGGCCGCTCGTACCTCGTGGCCCTGCTCGTCCTCGACCCCGAGACCTTCCCGGTCTGGGCCCAGGCGAGGGGCGTGCCGGCCGACCCGCGGGACCCGGCCGTACGCAAAGAGGTCGAGCAGGCCGTGGCGGCGGCGAACGAGCGCCTCAACAGCACCGAGCAGATCAAGCGGTTCACGGTCCTCGGCGAGGAGTGGGGGCCGGAGACGGGCGAGCTCACCCCGTCCCTGAAGCTGCGGCGGCGGGTGATCACAGAGCGGTACAGGACGGACATCGACCGTCTGTACAGCCCCTGATCACCATGTGAGATGTCCCGCTCTGTGACCTGCGCCACCGCAGGGTGGATCAAGTGTGGGTAAAGGTGTGCGAGGTCCGTGCCGCGTCAGGGGTGGCACGGGCTTTGCACTGTCCCCCCACTGAGAGTTGAACAGCGCGTGAGCAAGGAAGCCGTCACCGCGGCACAGGAGGCGCCCCGCACGGTCGCCCCCGACGTGCCCGCCGATGCAGGCGACGCGGGATACAGCAAGGACCTCAAGGCCCGCCACATCAACATGATCGCTATCGGTGGAGCGATCGGCACCGGACTGTTCCTCGGAGCAGGCGGCCGCCTCAACTCGGCAGGACCCGGTCTCGCCCTCGCCTACCTGGTGTGCGGCATTTTCGCGTTCTTCGTCGTCCGCGCGCTCGGCGCGATGGTCGTCTACCGGCCCTCGTCCGGTTCGTTCGTGTCGTACGCCCGTGAGTTCCTCGGCGAGAAGGGCGCGTACGTCGCCGGCTGGGGCTACTTCCTCAACTGGGCGACGACCGGTATCGCCGACATCACCGCGATCGCGCTCTACACGCACTACTGGAGCTTCTTCACCGACATCCCGCAGTGGGTGCTCGCGCTGATCGCGCTCTCCATCGTGCTCGTGGTGAACCTGATCTCCGTGAAGATCTTCGGTGAGCTCGAGTTCTGGTTCTCGATCGTCAAGGTCTCGGCCCTGGTGATCTTCATGGCGATCGGCATCTTCCTGCTCGTCACGCAGTCCGACGTGGGCGGCGAGAAGCCGGGTCTGCACGTGATCACCGAGAACGGCGGTCTCTTCCCGGCGGGCGTCATGCCCGTCGTCATCGTGATGACCGGTGTCGTCTTCGCCTACGCCTCGCTCGAACTGATCGGCGTCGCGGCCGGCGAGGCCGCCGAGCCCCAGAAGGTCGTCCCGCGCGCGGTCAACTCGATCATGTGGCGCGTGGGTCTCTTCTACGTCGGCTCGGTCGTGCTGCTCGCGCTCCTGATGCCCGGCTCGAAGTACTCCGGCGACGAGAGCCCCTTCGTCACCGTGCTCTCCTCGATCGGCGTCCCGGCGGCCGGCGACGTGATGAACCTCGTGGTCCTCACTGCCGCGATGTCCTCGCTCAACTCGGGTCTCTACTCCACCGGCCGCATCCTGCGCTCGATGGCGATGGCGGGCACCGCCCCGGCCTTCACCTCGAAGATGAGCCGCACCAACGTGCCGTACGGCGGCATCCTGCTCACCTCCGGTGTGTGCGTGGCCGGTGTCGGTCTGAACTTCCTGGTGCCGGAGAAGGCGTTCGAGATCGTCCTGAACGTCGCGGCGCTCGGCATCATCTCCACCTGGATCACGATCATGCTCTGCCACATGGTGTTCCGGCGCCGGGCCGAGGAGGGTCTGCTGACCCTGCCGAAGTTCAAGCTGCCCGGCAGCCCGGTCACCGAGATCGTCACGATCGTCTTCCTGCTGACCGTGCTCGGCCTGATGTGGAAGGACGCCGAGATCGGCCGTCCGACCCTCTACCTGATCCCGGTCATCGCGCTCGCGCTGGTCATCGGCTGGTACAAGGTCCGCGACAAGGTCGCGGCCGGCGGCCTGGCCGCCGAGCAGCTCGACTCCTCGAAGTAACGGCGCACGCCGCAGCGGAGGGGCCCGCCCCCCCCGGGGGGGGCGGCCGCCGG
>NZ_JAEIMH010000053.1:59880-67374 GCF_016464295.1 Streptomyces sp. N35
CCGCCCCGGCGGGCCCGCGGTGGCGGGAGCACCCCCCCTGCCGTTGTCAGGATGCGGACGCCGTCACCGGGTAGTGGTCCGACAGATTCGTGTACGTGTAGGACGTGCCCCAGCTCGTGACGGTCCAGGGCGCCGACTGCTCCTTGACCACGTGGTTCGTCCAGCCGGCAGGGCGCGCGTGCCCGGCCCGGTGCAGCACGTAGTCCAGGTCCTCGCGCGGATCGTCCGGGTAGCGGTCCTTGGCGATCGAGTTGTCCTGGGTGTCGAAGGAGTACGGATGCCCGGTCCGCGCGTCCGCCCCCACCAGGCCGCCGTCGGTGAGCATCGAGGCGTACTCACCGCTGTGCGAGTCGACGTTCAGATCGCCCGCGACGATGACCTGCTCGGAGGCCGGAATCGCCTTAGCGTCCAGGAACGCGTCGATGTCCTTGAGCTGGGCGCTGCGCATAGCCGCCGCCTCACCCGATCCGCACCCGGGATCCGTGGACTGCAGATGCGTCCCCACCACGTGCACCTTGCTGCCGTTCACGTCGAGCACCGCATACGCGAAGCCCTTGTTGGAGTACCAGTCCGACCCGCAGGCATCGGGGAAGACGTACTGCTCCTTGCGCAGCACCGGCCACTTGCTGAAGATCGTGACCCCGCCGTCCTCGGGCGTGGTCGTCGAGTAGGCGCCACCGGTCGCGTCCCACCCGGACTTGCTCCGCCCGACGACGGGCGTCTGGTGCGGGTACTCGGCGCGGGCGCCCGCCGCCAGCGCGTCGGAGGAGGAGTTGTCGAAGGCCTCCTGGATCACGACCACGTCCTGGCCGCGGAAGAAGGAGGTCTTCGGGATCGCGGCCGCGCGATGGTCCTGACCCCAGTTCGGGTACAGCGTCTTGCTGAACAGGAAGGCGTTGTATGTGAGCACCTTGATGTCCGGTGCGGCCGCAGCCGATGCGGACCCGGGCGAGGTCGCGACCAGGCCGGCGCCGGCGAGCAGACCGGCGAGTGCGACAGCGGTCGTACGAGGTGCGCGAGGTGTACGCGGCACGGAGACTCCCGTGTGATGTGGGGGCAGGAGGTGGGGCCCGCTCATCAAAGCAGCGACGGTTACTTCTGAGTAGCCCCTGGATGTCGGCGAGTTGTCGCGGCGCCGGACACTCGGATGCGACTACTGCCCTCTTTTGCGCGGGAGTTGACCGGAGTAACTTCCGCCGCATGCCGATACCTGCGCGGGCCGCCCGCTTCAGACCTGTCGTGCTCATGGCTGCCCTGGCGGCCCTTCTCCTCTCGCTGCTCTCGCCCGCGTACGCCGCCGCACAGAGCGGCCGTCCGACGGAGAGCAAGCCGGTCTACTCGTACGCGAACGCCATCCGTGAATCCGTCTGGGTCGACACCGGGCTCGACGGCGACGGCGACGGGAGGACCGACCGCGTCGCCGCGGACATCATCCGCCCGCGCGAACCCGCCCAGCGGGGGCGCAAGATCCCCGTGATCATGGACGCCAGCCCGTACTACGCGTGCTGCGGCCGTGGCAACGAGAGCCAGAAGAAGACCTACGACGCCGACGGCAACGTGGTGCAGTTCCCGCTGTATTACGACAACTACTTCGTCCCGCGCGGCTACGCCTTCGTCGCCGTGGACTTCGCCGGGACGAACCGCTCCGACGGCTGTGTGGACGTCGGCGGACGCTCCGATGTGACCTCCGCGAAGGCCGTTGTCGACTGGCTGAACGGCCGCGGCCGCGGCTACACCAGCCGCACCGGCGACGAGCGCGCCAAGGCCGGCTGGTCCAACGGTGACACCGGCATGATCGGCAAGAGTTACGACGGCACGGTCGCCAACGGCGTCGCCGCGACCGGCGTCGAGGGCCTCAAGACCATCGTGCCGATCGGCGCCATCTCCTCCTGGTACGACTACTACTTCCAGCAGGGCGCCCCGCTCTACGACAGCGGCCCCGAGTGGCTGTCCGACTACGTCGAGAGCCCCGAGGCGCGCACCCGCTGCGGCGCCGTACAGCAGCGGCTCGTCGACGAAGCGCCGCGCAACGGCAACTGGACCCGGCTGTGGGACGAGCGCAACCACGTGCCGGACGCCGACAAGGTCGAGGCCAGCGTGTTCGTCGTCCACGGACAGCAGGACCTCAACGTGCGCGCCAAGCACTTCGGTCAGTGGTGGGACGCGCTCGCCGAGGAAGGTGTCGAGCGCAAGATCTGGCTGAGCCAGACCGGGCACGTCGACCCCTTCGACTTCCGCCGGGCCGACTGGGTGCGCACGCTGCACCGCTGGTTCGACCATGAACTCCTCGGCTACGACAACGGCATCGACGACGAGCCGATGGCCGATATCGAGACCGCTCCCGACCAGTGGGAGACCAGCCGCCACTGGCCGCCGCGCGCCACGGACACCGTGGCCGTGAAGCCGGGACCGGGCACCCGGGCCGGCGTCGGCACCCTGGGCCTCGAGTCCGCGCCCCGCGGCGCGGCCGGGACGTTCACCGACGGCCCGAGCCGCGGCGAGGCGACGGACTGGGCCGCCCAGCTCACCAGCTCGACACCGGACAAGGCGGGCTTCGTCACCGAGCCGCTCGCCAAGGACCTCCGGATATCCGGGAGTTCGCAGGTCACCGTGACCGCGACCCCCTCGACTCCGACGGCCCACCTCTCCGCCGTCCTGGTCGACCTGGGCCCCGCCACCATCCGTGACCACGCCGCCGCGGGGGAGGGCATCGTCACGCTGCCCGAACGCAGTTGCTGGGGCGAGAGCCGCGAAGGCGACAGCCCGTGCTTCAAGGAGACCGCCGCCAAGACCGCGGACGTCGACTACACGGTGTTCAGCCGCGGCTGGGCCGACCTCGGCACCTACGCCGACCCGCGTACGGAACGACCGCTGACGCCCGGCAAGCAGCACACGCTCACCATCGACCTCGCCGCCAGCGACCACGTGATCCCCGCCGGCCACCGTCTCGCCCTCATCGTCGCGGGCACCGACGCCGGCCTCATCGAACCGCCCGCGGCACCGGGCAAGTTGACGCTCGACTTGCGGCGCACCACCGCCGAGCTGCCCTTCGTCGGCGGCCGGCGGGCGGTCGCCCGGGCCGCCCGCCCCCGCCCCCCCCCCCCCGGCCCCCCCCCGGGCCGCTACGAGGGGCTTGCGCAGGCTCCCCAGGCGCACCGTCTTCCCCCGGAGAAAGGCCTGATCCCTTGAGACGCGCACTTTCGCTGACGGGGGCCCCTGACCCCGTTCCGCGCGGCCCCGCCCGCCCCCCCCCCCCCGGGCCCCGGCCAGACGGACGCCTCGACGCCCGGACCCCGTACGGGATTCGAGCGGTCCGACGGCGCCCGCTGGACCACCCAGCCCGAGGAGCAGGACTTCCTGCGCACCGTCGACCGCGACAGCCGCCGGATCAAGGTCGAGCAGATCGGCACCACCAAGCAGAACCGGCCGGTCCAGCTCGCCCGCCTGGGCACCGACCGGCCCGGCGCGCCCACGGTGCTCCTCATCTGCTCCCAGCACGGCGATGAGCCCTCCGGCCGCGAGGCCTGCCTCAGCACGCTCCGGGACCTCGCCTACGCCAAGGACAAGCGCACCCGCGAACTCCTCGACCGCAGCGAGATCCTGATCGTCCCCACCGCCAACCCCGACGGCCGCGCCGCGGACACCCGCGGCAACTCCGACGGCGTCGACATCAACCGCGACCACGTCGCCCTCGCCACCGCGGAGGGCCGCACCCTGGCCCGGGTCATCCGCGACCAGCGCCCCGACGTCATCTACGACCTGCACGAGTACGGCGCCACGCCCCCGTACTACGACAAGGACCTCTTCGACCTGTGGCCGCGCAACCTCAACACCGACCACGACGTGCACGACCACGCCCAGAACCTCTCCGGGGACTACGTACGCCCCGCTGCCGAGGGCGAGGGCTACTCCACGGGCACGTACGGGATCTGGACCGACCCCGAGACGGGTGAGCCGATCAAGCAGACCGCGGGCGACGGGCAGGAGCGCATCCTGCGCAACGCCTCCGGTATCAAGCACGCGGTCGGGCTGCTCATCGAGAGCCGTGTCGATCCGCTCACGGACGAGGAGAAGGCGGACGAGAGCCTGAACAACCGGCGCCGCGTGTACTCCCAACTGGCCGCACTGGACGGCCTGTTCGCCTTCACCGGCGAGAAGGGCCGCCGCGTCGACCGCGCGACCGGCGAGGCCCGACGCGCCGGCTACGCGGACGAGGGACCCGTCTACCTCGGCGGCGCCGACAACGACCCCGCCGACCCCTCCGAGATCCTCGCCGACCCGCCCTGCGGCTACCGGCTCACCGCCGCGCAGTACGCGGACATCGGTGACGAACTCGCGCTGCACGGCGTCAAGGTGCGCCCCGACGGCGACGGTGTGCTCGTGCCGCTGCGGCAGTCGTTGCGTGCGCTCGTCGCGCTGCTGCTCGACGAACGGGCGCCGTATCACGTGGCGAACGGGCAACCCGCCGACGAATGCTGATGGTCTGTGACCTGTGACACGCGTGTGGTAGCGAAGAGGCGAGCATTACGAAGACGCCACCTCGAAAGGCCCCGCCTATGCCGCACGAAGAGCAGAACAGACCGGAAGAACAGAAGAAAAGGGCCGGCCGGGGAGAACCGCATCTGTCCACGGGGCTCCCCGGCAGCCCCCACGACCACAGTGTGGTGACGACCGACCGGGTGGTGTTCGGCGTCACCGCCGCCATCACGCTCGCTTTTGTCCTGTGGGGCGCGCTCTCCACCGACAGTCTCGAGGACGTCTCCGCGAAGGCGCTCAACGGACTGATTCACAACGCGGGTTGGGCCTTCGTCCTCGCCGCCTCGGGCTTCGTGGTCTTCGCGCTGTGGCTGGCGATCAGCCGCTACGGGAAGATCACCCTGGGCGGCGAGGGCGAGGAGCCCGAGTTCCGCACGGTGTCCTGGGTCGCGATGATGTTCAGCGCCGGTATGGGTATCGGCCTGATGTTCTACGGGGTGAGCGAGCCCCTCGCACACTTCACCACCCCGCCGCCCGGCACCGACCCCGCCGACTCGGCCACGGCCATGATGACCGCGATGGCCACCACGCTCTTCCACTGGACGCTGCACCCGTGGGCGATCTATGCCGTGGTCGGTCTGGCCATCGCGTACAGCACCTTCCGCAGGGGCCGGCGGCAGACGATCAGTGCGGTGTTCACCCCGCTCATCGGCAAGAAGCGCGCCGACGGCAGCTGGGGCCGCGTGATCGACATCCTCGCCATCTTCGCCACGCTCTTCGGCTCGGCCGCCTCCCTCGGGCTCGGCACCCTGCAGATCAGCAGCGGAATGAAGGAGCTCGACTGGGCCAAGACCATCGGTACGGGCGTGCTCGTGGCGATCATCGCGGTGCTCACCGCGGCCTTCGTCCTCTCGGCGGTCTCCGGTGTCGAGAAGGGCATCCAGTGGCTGTCCAACACCAACATGGTGCTCGCCCTGATCCTCGCCCTCTTCGTCTTCATCGCGGGCCCGACCGTGATCGTGCTCGATCTGCTGCCCACCTCGATCGCCGCCTACCTGGGCGATCTGCCGCAGCTCGCGGGCCGCACCGAGGCGAGTGGCGGCGAGGGCGTCGCGGACTGGCTGGGCAGCTGGACGGTCTTCTACTGGGCGTGGTGGATCTCCTGGACGCCCTTCGTCGGCATGTTCATCGCGCGGATCAGCCGTGGCCGCACCATCCGCCAGTTCATCGGCGGCGTGATCCTGGTGCCCAGCACGGTCAGCCTGGTCTGGTTCGCCATCTTCGGCGGTACGGCGATGAAGATGAAGGAGAGCGGACGGCTCGGCGACGAGGCCACACCCGAGGGTCAACTCTTCGCGCTGCTGCGTGAGTTCCCCATCCCCACCGTGATGAGCATCCTCGTGATGGTTCTCGTCGGCATCTTCTTCGTCTCCGGCGCGGACGCGGCGTCCATCGTCATGGGCACGCTCTCGCAGCGCGGCACCTTCGAACCGACACGCCTCGTGGTGGTGTTCTGGGGTGTGGTCACCGGAGCGGTCGCCGCCGTGATGCTCATGATCGGCAACGGCAAGCCCAATGCCCTGCAAGGTCTGCAGAACCTCACGATCCTGGCCGCCGCGCCCTTTGTGATCGTGATGCTCGGCATGTGCTGGTCGCTGATGCGCGATCTGCGCAAGGACCCGCTGATCGTCCGGGGCGAAATGGGCGAGGAAGCTGTCGAGATGGCCGTGATCGCGGGCCATGAGAAGTACGACGGGGAGTTCGAGCTGAGGATCGGACCGGCGCCGATCGACGAGTGACACTGGGGGAGCGGGGCGCGCCGCGTCCCGCTCCCCCGTACGCTTCGGTGGCCTCGGAGCGTGCATCGACGAGAACCCGATCAGCGGAATATCGCAGTCATGCTCGCTTCCGCCCTCGGATGGGGATACTCGTGGCATGTGTGCCGAGTACGCGACCTTCGGTCTTGCCCCGGCGATGCGGGCCGGCGGCGTCCTGGCCAACGGTGACTACCAAGTCCACCGTGATTTCACGGACTTCATCGTGGAAGGCAGGCCGCTGCTCTTCCAGCTGTCCGATCTCGACGCGGTGTCCCCGCTCGCCTCGGACGTACCGCCCGCGATCTTCACCACGCATGTGCGCAGACTCCTGCTCGAGGCCGAAGCCCCGCTGCCCGACGGGAGGTTCGTGATCTACGGCTGTCCCGAATGCGAGTCCCTCGAATGCGGCGCGGTCACCGCGGTCATCGAGAAGGACCCGGACAACGGCGAGGACTTCATCTGGCGGGACTTCGCCTGGCAGACCCAGGACGAGGTCGACCTCGAACGCGACGCCTACCACGGCATCGGACCGTTCCGTTTCCGCGGCTCCGAGTACCGCAGTGAGCTCGCGCGGCTGCTCGCCACCCCCGAACCCGCCCTGCCGCGACGGGTGTTGCTGATCGGCGCAAGGGTCGCCGTACTCGCCAAGCTCGCCGCCGCGCTGCGCACCATCGGCATAGGCGCCGAGATCACCCAGGACGCGACCGGCGTGCCGCCCGAGGAGCTGCGGACGTACGGTGCCGTCGCCTTCGGCCGGGCGGTGACCGACACCCAACGGGCCCTGGTGCGCGAGGCGTTCGAGCGTACGGGTGTGGAGGTCGTGTACGTGGACGGGCTCGCTCCGATCATCCCGATCCTGGTGGCGCAGATCGAGGACGCGCTCGACCACAGCCCGGTGGAGCAGCGGCGGCTGACGCGCCTCGTGGCGGCGGACGGCGAGGCGGGGATCGAGGTCACCTCGACCTGCCGGGTCCGGCTCACCGGCTACCGGCTCGACCGGCTCTACCGGACGCATACGCACGAGCTGTTCGACGACGTCCTGGAGGCAGGCAAGCACCGGATCGCCCTGGAGGCGAAGGCGGTGAAGGGGGAGTCGTACATCGTGGCGCGGACCACGGACAGTGTGCTGGTCGCGCCGATGGTGCGCTGACACACCTGAGGGGGCGGCCTGGTGGGGCCGCCCCCTCCGGTGTGCTGTCTG
>NZ_JAEIMH010000054.1:0-2196 GCF_016464295.1 Streptomyces sp. N35
CAGACCCCGCTTCGGTATCCGCACAGGGCGTCGCTCCCGTGGCCGGCAAGATCCAAAAGAGACGCCCTAGCATGACCGGGTGATCGTCGCCCGTTCCGTCGCCCTGTTCGCCGTCGCCGCGCTCTTCGAGATCGGCGGTGCCTGGCTGGTGTGGCAGGGCGTCCGTGAGCACAAGGGCTGGATCTGGATCGGCGCCGGGGTGATCGCGCTCGGTCTGTACGGCGTGGTCGCGACCTTCCAGAGCGACGACAACTTCGGGCGCATCCTCGCCGCGTACGGCGGGATCTTCGTGGCCGGTTCGATCGCCTGGGGCATGGTGGCCGACGGGTACCGGCCCGACCGGTTCGATGTGATCGGGGCGTTGATCTGCCTGACCGGGATGGCGGTGATCATGTACGCGCCACGGGGGCAGTGAAGCCGGAGGCAGCGAACCCGGGGCGGTGACCGCGGAGGCAGCGAACGCCGGGCAGCGACCGCGGAGGCCGGGAACGCGGGCCGGCGACCGCGGAGACCGAGGAAGATCCCGGCAATGTACGGGCGGGTGAGACTGCCGGTACCCCCCGGCGCGCACGGTGCCCACGTCCGGCGACACTTTCTGGCATGAACGACGTCCTGGTCATCCGTCTGCCACGCCACTTCAGCACGTGGATCCTCGTCGGCCTCGGCGCGCTCGCCGCGCTGGTGGCGGCGGCGTCCTGGGCGTATCGCGTGGTGCGGCTCGGCATGGACGCGCCGTTCCAGGCCACGGACGCCGCGGCGCTGATCGCGCTGCCGTTCGTGCTGCTCGCCGTGTACGTGCTCCGGATGGCCACGATCTCCGTGCGGGCCGACGCGCACGGCGTGCACCTCGCCACCTGGCTGCGGCGGCGCACCTTTTCCTGGGATGACATCGCGGACGTCCAGCAGCTGGTCAAGGTCTACCGCTCGACCCCGGTCCAGCGGGGCGTGCTGCGGCTGCGCGACGGCCGCCAGGTGATGCTTCCGCTGCCCTACGGCGCCGATCACCCGCGGTTCCGGGCGCGGTTCGACGCCCAGCTCGAGTCCCTGCGATCCCTGCACCGCCGCTACGGCACACCCGCCACGGACTATCTCGCGGTGATCACCTCCCGTACGGCAGGGCGCTCCTGGAAGGCCTTGCTCGCGTTCTGCGTCGGACTGCTCGCGTGCGGTGCGCTCGCCGCGTACTTCGTCCCCACCGCGTCGGGCCATCTGCGGGCGTGGCAGTCGGCCGTCGCCTGCCCCGCCGGCCAGGTCGACCGCGACTGCCTCAGCACGGTCCGGGCGGTCGTGGAACACACCGACCCGAACTCGGGCAAGAGCCAGAGCTGGGTGTACTTCACCGACGACCGGCCCCTCGACCGGACATCGGTACCCGAGAAAACGGCCCGGGCCTTCCAGCCGGGCGACCGGGTCACGCTGACGTTCTGGCACGGCGGTGTCCACCGGATCACCGGCGAGCGCCACCAGTGGACGGAGCATTTCGCCACGGGCGGCGAAGTCGCGGTGCTCTCGGCTCTGTTCGCGCTGGGTGCGGGTGTACCGGCGGCCCAGCTGGCGATCCGCCGGCGCGGGCGCGGGCTGCCCGCCGATGAGGTCCTGCCGTCGGTGTGGCCGTTCCTCGTGGCCCTCCTGGGCACGGGCGTCTGGCTTCTTCCGTACGCCCATACGCTGACGACGGACCCCTTCCTGTCGCGCGCCGCGTATCTGTGGCTCGTCCCGGGCGCGGTGGCGTCGGTGGCGCTGTTCGCCTGGGCCTGGCGGGCGACCCGGATCCGCCGTCCGCAAGCGGCGGCCGCGGCGGCCGCGGTCACGGGCGAGACGTTCGTGCCGGCCCGCTTCCTGGACGCGACCGACTACAACCCGCACGGTTTCGGCACGCACATCGTGCTCGGCGACGGGCTGCCCGCGGTGGTCCCGCACGCGGGTCCTGGCCGGTTCGCGGCGAAGGAGATCCCGGCGCAGCGCCTTTCGGTACGGGCGATACGCCGCGCTCGCGGTGAGGAGGCCGAATCGGTGCCCCGTTCCTGGCACATCGCCGAGCTCGACGACGGCGGGCGCTGGGTGCGGCTCGCTGCCTCGCCGAAGGATCTCGCGCTCGTGCTGCGGGAGTTGGGGCTGAGCGTGAGGGCGTGAGCAGGCGCCGCCCCCCTCTCTCCTCGCCGGGGGGGGCGCCGCGCGGGGCGCCCCGGGGCACAG
>NZ_JAEIMH010000054.1:2206-14893 GCF_016464295.1 Streptomyces sp. N35
GGGGGGGGGGGGTGGGGGGGGGGGGGGGGGGGCGGGGCCGGCCCCCCCCCCGTCCTCGGGGGGAGGGGGGGGCCCCCCTGTGCGGTCACTCGCGGATCAGTTGAACATCCGCCAGTCGTACGTCAGCCGGTAGCGCCCCCCGTGCCCCGCGAACTCCACGGAACGGTCGCTGCTGTTGTCCTGGCCGGCCCAGCGGCTGGTCAGGGACGGGATCACCGTGCTGACGGTGACCGGCTTGAAGACCTCGTCGCCCCACAGGCCCTTGAGGAAGTCGAAGATCTGCGTCACGGCGTAGCCGACGGCTATACCGATCGCGATGCCCACGGGGCCGCCGGGGGAGCCGATCGCTCCACCGATGGCGGCCGCGACCGCCGCGGCCACCTTGGCCTTGACCTTGTCGAGCAGCCCGTTCAGGAAGTCCGCGAGGCCGCCCCAGTCGACTTCGGCGACCACGAGGGTGACGAAGTAGGACTTGGGGAACGTCACCGTGGACTCGGTGAGCGAGAAGAACGTGAGCCGCTTCGGCGGTGTGTACGTCTGCACGTCACCGGTGTTGAAGCTGCGCACCTTGAACGCGGAGACCTTCTTCGTGTCGCCGCTCTCGTCGATGGTCGTGGCGCCCAGGTGGATCTCGTCCTTGCCGATCTCGCTCGTCTCGTCCAGGCACTTGATCTGGTGGATGCGCAGTTCGAGCTGCCTGAGCTGGCTCACGGCCTGAGCCCCGGCTTGCGCCCCGGACTGTGCCGCGGTCTCCTGCGGCCCGGTGAGCGACGCCCCCGGCAGCTTGCGCAGCTCGTCCGCGGGGAACTTCAGCTTGTCCGGGAAGGGCAGGGCCTTGACCTGTGCCTCCACCGACGCGGGCGAGCGCAGGTCGACCTTGGAGAGGTCGCCGAGGCGGCCGGCGCGCGCCGGGCTCTTCAGCTCGGTGACGGCCTTGTCCGCCGCCTTCTTGCGCTGCCCGTCAGGCAGCGTCGCGAACCGTGCGGCGAACAGCTGCTCCACAGCCGATTTCGCCGTCGGCATCGGATACTTGGCGGGCTCCGCGTGATGACAGGCGACCTTCTCCGCTGCCAGCTGCATCTCCCGTACGACGCGGTCCGTGACCGCTTGGAGCTTGGCGTTCGGCATCGTGGTGACCACGCTGTCCTTGTTGTCTGCCATATCTGCTCCTCCCCCAGTTGGTGTCCCTGTGCGGTAGTTCCGCCAGGTGTCACCGACGTTAGGGACAAGGGGACCTCGCCCGCCCCGGGGAACGGCCCGGGGGAATCCCCAGGGTTGCCCGGGGTCCTGCCACGGGCCGCGACCAGTCGCCCGTCTGCTGGGGGCCCGCGTACTACTGCTCCGCGGCGAGCACCGCGGCAAGTCGCGTACGGGAGTCGACGCCCAGCTTGGTGAAGATCCGGCCGAGGTGGTACTCGACGGTCTTCACACTGATCACCAGCTCCCGTGCCACCTGCCGGTTGGTCAGCCCGGCCGCCACCTGACGGGCCACGGCCAGCTCCTGGGGTGTCAGGCGCGACGACTCCCGCGCCCGCCGCTCCCCCGGATGCAGGCCACAGGCAGCCAACTCCCTTTCGCAGCGCTCGAGATCGGGCCGGGCGTCCAGTCGTACGAGCAGGTCCCGGGCCCTGCCGAGCTGCTCGCCCGCCCGCTTGCGCCGGCCCGTGCGGCGCAGGAACTGCCCGCAGGCGAGATGCAACAGCGCACGGTCGAACGGGATCTCGACGTGCTCGGCGTGCTTCAGCGCGAGCCGGAAGGCGCGTTCGGCCGCGCGCTGGTCGCCGCGGGCCGCCTCGAGGACGCCACGGCTGCGGGCGGCGAGCAGCAGGGCGCCGTGATGGCCGCGCTGCACCGCCGTGGACTCGCAGGTCGCGAGGGCGGACGCGGCGCGCTTGTGGTCGTCGAGCGCCGTCCAGGCGTCGGCGAGCACATCGGCCCACGGCAGGGACCCGGGTTCGGCGAAGTCGCCGCGGTCGCAGAGCGCGAGCAGCGGATCGAGGGCGGAGGCGACCTCCTCGTGCCGGCCTTGGGCGCGGGCCACATGGGCTTCGGCCAGCGCCGCCCACACCGCCGGGTTGAGATGGCCGAAGCCGGCGTACTCGCGGACGACCCGGGCGTGCGCCGCGGCCTTGCCGAAGGAGCCGCGGGCGCTGTGCAGCAGAGCGGCGATGGTGCGGCAGTACAGGGCGATGTGCGGCTGGTCCGTGTCCGCGGCCAGGGTCAGCGCGAAGTCGCAGTGTGCCAGGGCATCGTCCCAGCGGCCCGCGCGGTACTCGGCCGAGGCGAGCGCCGTGGCGGTCAGTACCCGGAACGACGCGGCCCGCTCCTGGCAGTGCGCGTACACACCGGTCAGGTCGGCCACCGCGCCCGGCAGGTCCCCGGTCATCTCACGCAACGCGCCGCGCGCCAGCAGCTCTTCGAGTTCGGCCGGCGAGGCGAGGGCCGGATCGGGGAGCCGGGGCAGTCCGGCGAGAGCGCCGGACGCGTCGCCGCTCATCGCCCGCCCGATCAGGGCGAGATAGCGGATCATGTCGGTGGCCGTGTCGTCCGGGGCGGTGCGCAGGGCGAGCCCGGCCCACTCCGCCATCTGCGCGCCGCGCGCCATGCTCCCGTACAACGCGGCGAACTGGGCGGCGATCCGAGCCGCGAGCACCGGGTCGCGCTGCGGGTCGCAGCGCCGCCAGGCGTCCCTGAGCAGCAGCTCCGCCCGGTCGATGTCGAACAGGCTGAGCCTGCCGAGCAGATAGCTGCGCCAGCCCGTCGCGGCGAACGTGCCGAGCTCGCGGGCCGCCTCGGCCACGTCCGGCACATCGCCCGCGAGGATGCGGCACTCCACCTCCTCCAGGGTGTAGCGCTCGTACGCCGCCCTGTCCTCGACCAGCCGTGCGGCGGCGCCCAGTTGGGCTGCGGCGTTCCCCCACGCCCCCTCGGCCGCGAACCGCCGGCCGAGCGTGGCGAGGTCGGCGGCCAGCGCGGGATCGGGCCCGGTCGCGGCTGCCGCGCGGTGGCGCAGGGCGCCCGCGGGGTCCGCCGTGTGCGCGGCGGCCCGGAGATGGAGGGCGGTGCGCAGGGAGGGGCCGAGATGGTGGTACACGGCGGCGTGCACCAGAGGGTGCGGGAAGCGGATCAGCGCGTCACCGGGCCGCTCGGTCAAAAGCCCTGCCCGTACGGCCTCTTCGAGCTTCTCCGACGCCTCGGCGGTGCACGGTCGCGGCGCCGTGTCGCCGGCCAGGGCCGCCGCGGCGTCCAGGGTGCACTGCATCCCGAGTACGGCGGCGGCGCTCACCAGCGCCTCGGTGCCCGGCGAGCAGGCCCCGAGGCGGGCCAGGACGAGTGCGGTGAACGACTTCGGCGCGGGCGGCGCCGTGTCGCTCCGCTCCAGGGCGATCAGGAGCTCCGGCCCTTCCTGTTCGAGCAGGGCGAGGGTGTGCAGCGGGTTGCCGGCGGTATGGGTGCGCAGCCGGGTGGCGGCTCGTGCGGTGAGGGTGCCGCCGCTCAACTCCCGTATTTCCACGGCGTTCAGGCCGTTCAGATCGATGCAGGTCGCCGTGTCCGCGGTGAAGAGGCGGCGCAGGCCGTCCGGCAGCCGTGCGTCGTTGATGTCGCGCAGGACGAGCAGGGTGACGACCTGGTCGGCGCGCAGCCGGCGTACGGCGAACGTCAGGGCCTGCAGTGAGGCGTGGTCCGCCCACTGGGCGTCGTCGACGACGAGCGCCACCACGTGCTCGCCCGACGCGCCGCCCTCGGGCCCCACACCTCCCGTGCCGCCTTCGCCTCCTTGGGCCTCGTCGAGGGCCTCGAGGATCGCGGCACCCGCGGCCGGGGGATCGATCCAGCGGGTACGCCGGCCGTCGAGCAGCCGCTCGGTCAGCCCGAACTCCAGCTGCGCCTCGGCGATGTCGCCGTCCGCGTGCAGGGTGCGGTCGACGGTGGTCAGGAACTCCCTTACGAGGGCGGTCTTGCCGATACCGGCGGGACCCTGCACGAGGATGTTCTGCGGCGCTCCCGTGCTCGCGAGCTGCCGTGCCCGGGCGAGGGTGGCGAGGGCCTTCCGGCGTCCTACGAAGTCCACCTCGCACCCCCGTTCGACCCCGGTCCTCGCATCCTCGCGCGCTTGGGTGGACCGGTCCAGCCCTGCGCGGATCGTGGTGGGGCCGGAGCGGTTCGTGGTGGGGCCGGAGCGGAACGCGGTGGGGCCGGAGCGGAACGTGGGCGGGAGGAGCGCAGTTCAGGGGCTGACGAGGCCCCACCCCGCCGCAGGCGCCCACGCCCGGCCCGCTCCGTACCGTCCCCGATGCCCACGCTCGGCCCGCCCCGCACACCACCCCCGCACACCACCCCCGCACACCACAGCCCACCCCGCACACCACCCCCGACCCCTCCGCCTCAGCCCGCCCCGTACACCGCCCCCGGCGCCTCCGCCTCGGCCAGCAGCTTGAGCGCCATCTCCCCCACCTCACCTGGCTCCCAGCGAGCCCCCTTGTCCGCCGTCGGGCCCCGCCGCCACCCCTCCATCACCGTCACCTTCCCCGCCTCCACCTCGAAGACCCGGCCGGTCACGCCCTCGGATGCGGACGAGCCGAGCCAGACCACGAGGGGGGAGACGTTCTCGGGGGCCATCGCGTCGAAGTCCCCCTCCCCCGGGGCCGCCATCGTCGCGGCGAAGGTCTCCTCCGTCATTCGGGTGCGCGCCGCCGGGGCGATCGCGTTGACCTGGACGCCGTAGCGGCCCATCTCGGCGGCGGCCACCGCGGTGAGGCCGAGGATGCCGGCCTTCGCCGCGGAGTAGTTGCCCTGGCCGACGGACCCCAACAGCCCTGCCCCCGAGCTGGTGTTGACGACCCGGGCGGCGACCGTGCGTCCCGCCTTGGCCTCGGCCCGCCACCAGGCCGCCGCGTGCTTCAGCGGCAGGAAGTGGCCCTTGAGATGCACCCGCATCACCGCGTCCCAGTCGTCCTCGTCGAGGTTGACCAGCATCCGGTCCCGCAGGAAGCCCGCGTTGTTCACCAAGGTGTCCACACGGCCGTACGCCTGAAGAGCCGTACGGATCAGCGAGGCCGCACCCTCGGACGTCGCGATGTCGCCGCCGTGCGCGACCGCCGCGCCTCCCGCGGCCTCGATCTCGGCGACCACGCGGGCGGCCGGGCTGTCCGCCCCGGCGGCCGTTCCGTCGAGTCCCACGCCGAGGTCGTTCACGACGACCCGGGCACCCTCCGCGGCGAAGGCCAGGGCGTGCGCCCGGCCGAGGCCGCGGCCCGCTCCCGTCACGACGACCACGCGCTCCGCACACAGACCCGTTGCCTCAACCGGCATCTCAGCTCTCCTTGTTGACATTCGCAGCGTCCAGAAAGGCGGGGCGCTCCCCGCCCCCGTGCAGCAGCAGACTCGCCCCGCTGACATACGCGGCGCGCGAGGAGGCCAGGAACACCGCCGCCTCCCCCACATCCGAAGGTTCCGCGAGCCGCCCCAGCGGTACGGTCGCCGCGACCGCCGCCACGCCGGCCTCGTCGCCGTAGTGCAGCTCGGTGAGTTCGGTGCGCACCATCCCGAGCACCAGCGTGTTCACCCGCACCTCCGGCGCCCACTCCACCGCCATCGAGGCGGCCAGATTCGCCAGTCCCGCCTTCGCCGCCCCGTACGCCGCGCTGCCCGGCGAAGGCCGCTGACCGCTGACGCTGCCGATCATGACGACCGAGCCGCGGCTCTCCCGCAGCAGCGGATACGCGGCGAGCGAGACGGCCATCGGGACGGTCAGGTTGAGTTCGACGACGCGGGCGTGCCGGGCCGCGTCGCTCTCGGCGAGCAACCGGTACGGCGTGCCGCCGGCGTTGTTGACCAGCGCGTCCAACCGGCCGTATCTGCCGGAGACTTCGGTGAACAGCGCCTCGACCCCGGCCGGGTCCCGCAGGTCCGCTGCCATGAACTCCGCCTTGCGGCCCGCCTCTTCGACCGGTGCGTCCGGGGGTCTGCGGGCACAGATCACCACCTGCGCGCCGGCCGCGAGAAAGGCCCGGGCGATTCCGGCGCCGACGCCACGGGTGCCGCCCGTGACGACCGCGACCCTCCCATCCATCTCCATTCGCTGCTACCTTCCCCACCTAACAAATGTTTGGTGGAAAGGTAGCTGATCCCGCAATGACTGTCAGGCCCGAATCCACTGTCAAAGGCGTCTCCACCTCGAGCCCGGACAAGGGCATCGCGCTGGTCACCGTCGACTTCCCGCCCGTCAACGCCCTGCCCGTACAAGGCTGGTACGACCTGGCCGACGCGCTGCTCGCGGCGGGACGCGATCCCGGGACCCGGGTCGTGGTCCTCACCTCCGCGGGCCGGGGCTTCAATGCGGGCGTCGACATCAAGGAGATGCAGCGCGACTCCGGGCACGGCGCGCTCATCGGCGCCAACCGCGGCTGCTCCGCGGCCTTTTCGGCGGTGTACGACTGCGAGGTCCCGGTCGTCGCCGCGGTGCACGGGTTCTGTCTGGGCGGCGGGATCGGGCTCGTCGGCAACGCGGATGCCATCGTGGCCAGCGAGGACGCCACCTTCGGTCTGCCCGAGCTCGACCGCGGCGCACTCGGCGCCGCCACACATCTGTCGCGTCTGGTCCCGCAGCACCTGATGCGCGCCCTGTACTACACCTCGCGCACCGCGACCGCCGCCGAGCTGTACCAGCACGGCTCGGTCTGGAAAGTGGTGCCGCGCGAGCAACTCCTGGACGAGGCACTCGACTTGGCGCGTGAGATCGCGCAGAAGGACGGCTATCTGCTGCGGCTCGCCAAGGCCGCCATCAACGGCATCGACCCGGTGGACGTCCACCGCAGCTACCGCTTCGAGCAGGGCTTCACCTTCGAGGCCAACCTCAGCGGGGTGGCCGACCGCGTACGGGACACCTTCGGAAAGGACGCCTGACCATGGCCGACAAATCCATGACCGTCGAGGCCGCCATCGGCCGCCTGGAGAGCGGGATGACCCTCGGCATCGGCGGCTGGGGTTCGCGCCGCAAGCCGATGGCGCTGGTCCGCGCCCTGCTGCGGTCCGAGGTCACCGATCTGACGGTGGTCTCCTACGGCGGCCCGGATGTGGGCCTGCTCGCCGCGGCCGGCCGGATCCGCAAGCTGATCAGCCCCTTCACCACCCTCGACTCCATCCCGCTCGAACCGTATTTCCGCGCCGCGCGCGAGAGCGGGACCTTCGAGCTGATGGAGGTCGACGAGGCGATGTTCATGTGGGGGCTGCACGCGGCCGTGAACCGACTGCCGTTCCTGCCGGTGCGGGCCGGCATCGGCTCGGACGTCATGCGCGTCAACCCGGCCCTGAGGACGGTGACTTCACCGTACGAGGACGGCGAGACCTTCGTCGCGATGCCGGCGCTGAAGCTGGACGCCGCCTTCGTCCACCTCAACCGCGCCGACCGGCTCGGCAACGGGCAGTACCTGGGCCCGGACCCGTACTTCGACGACCTGTTCTGCGAGGCCGCCGACGCCGCGTACGTCTCCTGCGAACGGATCGTGGAGACGGCCGAGCTCACCAAGGAGTCCGCACCCCAGACGCTCCTGGTGAAGCGCCACAGCGTGGCCGGGGTGATCGAGACACCGAACGGCGCGCACTTCACGTCCTGCGTGCCCGACTACGGGCGGGACGAGCCCTTCCAGAAGCTGTACGCGACCACGCCGTACGCCGAGTTCGCCGAGCGCTTCCTCGCCGGGGACGAGGCCGCCTACCAGTCGGCCGTGGAGGCCTGGCACGAGGAGCAGAAGTGACCACGATGACGGATGTGACGCGGACCCCCCTTCTCCCGCCCACCCGCTCCGAGTACTGCGTGATCGCCTGCGCCGAGGCCTGGCGCGACAACGGCGAAGTGCTCGCCAGCCCCATGGGGTTGATCCCCGGCTTCGGCGCACGCCTGGCCAAGCGCACCTTCTCGCCCGATCTGCTCCTGACCGACGGCGAGGCGATGCTCGTCGACCTGGACGGAACGGTCGAGGGCTGGCTGCCGTACCGCCAGCACCTCGCCATGGTCACGGGCGGCAAGCGGCACGTGATGATGGGCGCGAGCCAGATCGACCGCCACGGCAACCAGAACATCTCCTGCATCGGCGACTGGGAGCGGCCCAGGCGCCAGCTCCTCGGGGTACGCGGCGCACCGGTCAACACCCTCAACAATCCGACCAGTTACTGGATCCCCAAGCACTCCAGGCGGGTCTTCGTCGAGCATGTCGACATGGTGTCCGGCGTCGGCTATCAGCGGGCGGCCGACGCGGGTCCGAGCGCGACGCGCTACCACCGCCTTCCGCGCGTGGTCACCAACCTGGGGGTCTTCGACTTCGAGACCCCCGACCACGCGATGCGCCTCGCGTCCCTGCACCCCGGGGTCACGGTGGACGAGGTGGCCGAGGCCACCGGGTTCGCGCTGGTCGTCCCCGATGACGTACCGCGGACGCGTGAACCTTCCGCGCACGAGCTGGAGTTGATCCGCGAGGTCATCGACCCGCGCACGCTGCGGGACCGCGAGGTGCCCGCGTAATGGCTGTCACCTCTCTGCAGACCGCTCTCACGCGCCTCGTCGGCGTCCGCCACCCCATCGTCCAGACCGGCATGGGCTGGGTGGCGGGCCCCCGTCTGGTGTCGGCCACGGCGAACGCGGGGGCGCTCGGCATCCTGGCCTCCGCGACGATGACCGTCGACCAGCTGCGTACGGCGGTACGGGAGGTCAAGTCCCGAACGTCGGAGCCGTTCGGGGTGAATCTGCGGGCGGACGCCGGGGACGCGGGCGACCGGGTGCGGATCATCATCGACGAGGGCGTGAAGGTCGCCTCCTTCGCGCTCGCGCCCTCCAGGGAACTGATCGCCGAGCTCAAGGAGGCCGGTGTGGTCGTGGTCCCGTCCATCGGGGCGCGGCGGCACGCCGAGAAGGTCGCGGCCTGGGGCGCGGACGCGGTGATCGTGCAGGGCGGTGAGGGCGGCGGGCATACGGGAGACGTGGCGACCACCGTGCTGCTGCCGCAGGTGGTGGACGCCGTGGACATCCCGGTCGTGGCGGCGGGCGGGTTCCACGACGGGCGCGGTCTGGTGGCCGCGCTCGCGTACGGGGCGGCCGGTATCGCGATGGGGACGCGTTTTCTGCTCACCTCGGACTCGACCGTCCCGGACGCGGTCAAGGCCCGCTATCTCGCCGCGACCGTCAAGGACGTCACGGTCACCACGGCCGTGGACGGGCTCCCGCACCGCATGCTCCGTACGGATCTGGTGACGTCCCTGGAGAACGCGGGCCGCACCCGCACCCTCGCGCGCGCGGTGCGCCATGCGGCGGCCTTCCGCACACTCTCCGGGCTCAGCTGGCGGCAGATGGTCCGCGAGGGACTCGCGATGAAGCACGGCAAGGAGCTGGCGTGGAGCCAGGTGCTGCTCGCGGCCAACACCCCCATGCTCCTCAAGGCCTCCATGGTCGAGGGCCGCACGGACCTCGGCATCATGGCGTCGGGACAGGTCGCCGGTGTCATCGAGGACCTGCCCTCCTGCAAGGAACTGGTGGACCGCGTGCTGGCGGAGGCCGACGCGGTCCTCATGCGACTGCAAGCGCAAGGCACCCTGCCGACACCAGGGTGATCCCTCTTCTCCGTAAGGGAGGAGCGTCATGCCCTTGACGAGACGCGCACTGCTGAGCACGACCACCGCCACCGCCGCCCTCGCTCTCACGGCGCCGCCTGCGAGGGCCCGCCACCGGACACAGTCCGGGCGCCTCATCCCGCTCCAGGGCGCGGTCAACGTCCGTGACCTGGGCGGCTACCGCACCTACGACGGGGACCGGTTCCGGCACGGCCGCGTCTACCGCGCCGACGAACTCGGCAAGCTGACGGACGCGGACGTGACGACCCTCGCCGGACTGCGGCTGACCCGGGCGATCGACTTCCGGGTCCCCTTCGAGATCCAGCAGAACGGCGCGGACCGGCTCCCCGCCGGGGTCACACCGGTCGCCCGCCCGGTCAGCGACCTCGGCCTGTACGCCCAGCTCCTCCAGATCATCGGCTCCCGCGATCCGGTACGGCAGGAGGCGGCGCTCGGCGGCGACCGGGGTGCGGAGCTGATGCGCACGATCTACCGCACGTTCGTCACGGACGCCGCCAACCGCGCCCAGTTCGCCGACACCCTGCGCGATCTGGCCAGGGCGCGGGGCCCGGTCCTCTACCACTGCACCTCGGGCAAGGACCGTACGGGCTGGACGAGTTATCTGCTCCTGCGCCTGGTGGGCGTGCCCGCGGCGACCGCGTCACAGGACTACCTCCTGTCCAACACGTACCGCGCCGAGGCCGACCGCCGTACGCGCGAGGGAGTGCGGGCGCTGGGCCTGATGCAGAACCCGGATCTGCTGATCCCGGTCCAGGAGGTGCGGCCCGACTATCTGGGGGCCGCGCTGGGCCGGGCGGAGGCGGACTTCGGCGGGCTCACGGGGTACGTACGGGAAGGGCTCGGGCTGAACTGGGGGGTGATCGCGGCCCTCAGGGCGCGGCTGGTGGACTGACCCGGTCCCTCGCGTGACCCGCGGTCGCGGCGGCCGGTCCGAGACCGGCCGCCTGCTCCGTTGGCGCGGGGAGCGCCGCGCCCGCCTGCTCCCGCCGCACGACGGCCCCCGCGTCCATCGCCTTCAACCGCCGCGAACTGGCCCGCATCTGCACGGCCGAAAGGCCCGCGAGCACACCGCCGAGCGCCAGCCAGCCGAGCGGGCCCGCCGCCATCACCGCACCGGTGATGAGCGGTGGGCCCGCGGACTTCTGCACGGACTGGGACATGCCCGCCACACCCAGGTAGGCGGCGCGTTCGGGCACGGGGGCGAGACAGACGGCGAGCTCCCAGGAGCTGACGGACCGCAGCAGTTCCGCGACCGTCACCACCACCGCCGTGGCGACGAGCAGCGCTCCCGCCCACAGCGCCGGGGCCCGGGCGGACAGCGCGAGCAGTCCGCAGCCCGCCGCGACCGCGAGGCCGTAACCGCGCAGGGCCCGCACAGCGCCCTCGGGCCCGTCGAAGCGTGCGGAGAAGGGGAGTTGCAGGAGCACCACCATCACCGTGTTGACCACGAGGAACACCGGCACAAGGAGATGCGGCGCGTCCGTGCAGGTCACCAGCCACAGCGGCAGGCCCACCATCAGGATCGTGTCGTCGAGGTTCAACGGGATGTCGAGCAAGGCGAACCGCAGGTACCCGCGGTCCCGCCAAGGACCGCGCCCCGCAGGCGAACCCCCGTGCCCCGTGGCCGACTTGGCGAGCCCGGCCGGCGTGCGCCGCCGGGTGCACCGCACGAGCAGCGCGGCCACCAGGAACGACAGCGCGTTGGCCAGAATCAGCGCCCGGTACGCGCCGACCGCGAGCCCGACCGCCGCGATCCCGGCACCGAGCGCGTACCCGGCGTTGGCGACCGTACGGAACAGCGCCTGGTACGTACCGCGCCGCTCCCCCGCCACCTCCGTCGCGAACACCATCTCCAGGGTCTTCGCGGCCCGGTCGCCGGCGAAGGTGGCCGCCACGACGGGCAGCAGCGCGGCGAAGCTGTCCAGGGCGAGGAGCAGCCCTACGGTCCCGATCCGCAGCAGGTGGCACGCGATCAGCAACGTGCGTACGGGAAAGGTCATCGCGAGCCGCCCGGCCAGCGGCGACCCGACGATCCCCGCCACGCCGGCCACCCCGAGCAACAGCCCGACCCGGGCGGCATCGAGCCCGGTGACCACGGTGAAGTAGAGCACCGACGAGGCAGCCCACACCCCGGTCCCCGTACGGTCCACGAACTGCCCGAACAACATCAGCCGCGCATCCCGCCCACCGGGCGGCCGCCTCAACTGCCCGATCAGCCCGGTGCCGTTGCCCGTACGCCGCACGTCTCCCCCGATTTATCTCGACATCAAGACACCGCGGCAGTCTCACACCAAGGAATCTTGACGTCAAGAAAGTTTGGAGGGGTCACACCTCGGCCGGGGCGGGCGCGCGGGGCCGCTCGGGCTCCGCCCGGGACTCCGCGAGGCCGAAGCGGACGCGCACCGCCCACACCCACCCCGGCCCCCACCAGTTCGCCCGGCCCGCGAGCCGTATGAACACCGGCACGAGCACCGCCCGGATCAAGGTCGCGTCCGCGAGGATCACCACCACCATGCCGACCGCCAGCATCTTGAGGAAGACCACCCCGGAGCTCGCGTACGTGGCGAACGACGCCGCCAGGATCACGGCCGCCGACGTGATCAGCGGACCGCTGCGTTCCAGGCCGAGCGCGACCGCCGCGGTGGTGTCGCCGGTCCGGCCGTACTCCTCCTTGATACGGGAGAGCAGGAACACCTCGTAGTCCATGGACAGCCCGAACGCCGTGCAGAACATCAGGATCGGAATGGACGGTTCGATACTGCCGGTGGCCGTGAAACCGAGCAGGCTGGACAGATGGCCGTCCTGGAAGATCCACACCAGCGTGCCGAACATCACCGCCAGGCTCAGGGCGTTGAGCACCATCGCCTTCGCGGGCAGCAGCACACTGCCGGTCATCAGGAAGAGGATGAGGAAGGTCACGGCGAGGATCAGGCCGAGGACCAGCGGCAGCCGGTCGGTCAATTCGGCGCGGAAGTCGGCCAGTTCGGCCGGATAGCCGCCCAGGCGCGCCTCCGCGCCGGCCCTCGGCCCGGTGTCCCCCCGCGCACCGGCGGCCCCCCCCCC
>NZ_JAEIMH010000054.1:14903-22703 GCF_016464295.1 Streptomyces sp. N35
CGGGGGCGGCCAATGGGGGGGGGAGGGGGGCGGGTGGGGCCGGAGCCCCGCCGGGGCGCGCCCCGGCGCCGGCCGTCGACCGGATGTCGCCCAGCACACGGTCGACCTCCCCCTCGAGACCCTCGTGCGTGGCGATGACCGAGTACCAGGTGCCCTGCCCTCCCTCGAAGCGATCCGACCAGGCACCCGGTGCGCGGATCTTGCGGCCTTCGGCGTACGAGCCGGTGAGCGCGTCGACCTGGCGCACTTCGGAGATGCGGGAGAGCGCGAGCGCGCGCTCCTCGATCACACCCGGTGCGGCACTCGGGTCGAGTACCTGGATCGCGTCCATCTCCTCGGCAGCGAAGTTGTCCCTGATGTCCTGCTGGACGACTCGGCTGGAGGTCGATGCGGGCAGTACCCGCTCGTCGGGGGTGCCGAAGGTCAGGCCGAGCGCGGGCGCGGAGACCGTGAGCAGCACGGCAAGCGCCGAAACCCCGTACAGAACAGGGCGTTTCATCATCCGTAGCGCCATGCGCCGCCACCACCCGCCGGCCCGTGGAGCCTTGCGCCGGGCGATCCGGTGGCCCAGCCTGGCGAGTGCGGCGGGCAGGATCACCAGGGCGGCGAACACCGAGGTCAGCACGGTGCCGATGCCCGCGTACGCGAAGGAGCGCAGGAACGGGAACGGGAAGAGCAGCAGGCAGGCCAGGGACACGATTACGGTCAGACCGCTGAAGGCGACGGTGCGCCCGGCGCGTACCACCGACTCCCGTACGGCAGCGGGCACTTCGGCGCCGGATGCCAGCGCCTCACGGAAGCGGTTGATGACGAACAGGCTGTAGTCCACGCCGAGTCCGATGCCCATGACGAGCGTGAGATTGGCCGCGAAGGTCGAGACGTCGGCGAAGAGGGTGACGATCCGCAGCAGCGCCAGCGTCCCGATGACCGAGAACAGCCCCATGCCCAGGGTGAGCGCGGCCGCCGAGAATCGGCGGTAGAGGGCGAAGAGCAGCAGGAGCACCAGCGGGATCACGATCAGCTCGGCCCGCAGGAAGTCCGCACGAGCCTGCTCGGCGGCCTGCCGGAACACCTCGTCGCCGCCACCGACCCGGACCTCGACCAGCTCGCCGTCCCGGGTGAACTCCGGGGAGAGCCTGGCCAGTTCCGCCCGCGCCTCGGTGACCGTGCCCGCCATCCGGGCGATCACCAGCGCCTGCCGGGCGTCCTCGGCGCGCATCACCGGTGAGTTGCCGCGGCTCCAGTACGAGGCGGTCTCGGCCACCCCGTCCTGCGCGGCCAGCTCCTTCTCCAGCTCCCGCCCGGCCTCGGCGACCGCGGGAGTGTCGACGGTGCCTTCCTTGGCGGTGACCATCAGGAGCACCGACGGCGTGCCCGTGCCGAACTCCTCCTCGAGCAGAGCCCGTGTCCGCACCGACTCAGAACCGGGGCTCTCGAAACGGCTGAGGACGAGCTTGTCCATGGTGCCGGCGGCGAGGACGAGGGCGAGGAGGGTGAGGACGACACTCGCCCACAGCGCGCGGCGCGGACGGCGGGCGAGGGCGGACCCCAGGCGGGCGAGGGGATCGCGAGGTTGCACGGCAGGTCTCCTGTACGGGAGCGGGCCCCGTGGACACGGGAACGGTGGGCCCACCTTCGACCGTGCCGCTTCCAGGACCGCTGGAAGATCCGCCGGAAGGACCACGGGAGAGTCGGGAACTGTCAGTCGTCCACCGGGCGTTGAGATCCTGAGACCCAAGACACCGGCGACCAGGGGGAGCGATGTCCGGAGTCCTGCTGCGTGAACGCCCCGGCGGCCACGACTGCCGTGCACATCCCGAGCGCTCCTCGGTCACGCTGCTCGGTCCGTTCACCGTGCACCGCGCCGGCCTGAAGGCCGCCCTGGGCCCGCCGAAGCAGCAGGCTCTCCTCGCGGTCCTGCTGCTTCAGCCCGGACGCACCCTGGGGCTGCGGCAGCTGACCGATGCCCTGTGGGGCGAGCGGCCGCCCGCGCACACCAAGAATCTGCTGCAGAAGTACCTGTCGGGCCTGCGTCCCGCGCTCGCGGATCACGGGATGACGGTGGAGTGGACCGGGGCCGGGTACCGCCTCGACCCGGGCGGTGCCTGCGTGGACCTGTACGCCTACGACCGGCTGACGGCAGCCGCCCGGACGGCGCTGGCCGCGGACGAACCGGCCGAGGCGGCGCGGCTGCTCGACCAGGCGCGGGCCCTCAAGAAGGGCCCGCTGGCGGAGGGTCTGGACGCACCGCTGCTCGACCGGGAGCGGACCTTCACCCGGGCACGGCTGCTCGTCGACTTCGAACTACGCGCCGGGATCGAGCTCGACCTCGGCGGGCACCGCGAGGCGATCCCGTATCTGGAGTGCCTGGTGCACAGCCACGGCCTGCACGAACGTTTCGTATGGCTGCTGATGCTGGCGCTGTACCGGGCCGAGCGGGGCGGTGAGGCCTTGGCGGTGTACCGGGACCATCAACGCAGGGTGGCCGCGGAGCTCGGGGGCGAGCCGGGGCGGAGCCTCAAAGAGCTGCAGCTCTCGATACTGCGCCAGGATCCGGCCCTGACCCCGCTCTCCACGGCTCAGGCCCGACCTCTCAGAGCCGCTCGATGATCGTCACGTTCGCCTGGCCGCCGCCCTCGCACATCGTCTGCAGCCCGAACCGCCCGCCCGTGCGCTCCAGTTCGTGCAGCAGCGTGGTCATCAACTTGACGCCCGTGGCGCCGAGCGGGTGGCCGAGGGCGATCGCGCCGCCGTTGACGTTGACCTTGTCCGGGTCCGCGCCCGTCTCCTTGAGCCAGGCGAGGACCACCGGGGCGAAGGCCTCGTTGATCTCGACCAGGTCGATGTCACCGATCGACATCCCGGACTTCTTCAGCGCGTACGCCGTCGCCGGGATGGGCGCGGAGAGCATCCGGATGGGGTCCTCCCCGCGTACGGACAGGTGATGGATGCGGGCGCGCGGGGTCAGTCCGTGCTCCCGTACGGCCTGTCCGGAGGCGAGCAGCATCGCCGCCGCACCGTCCGAGACCTGCGAGGAGCAGGCCGCCGTGATGGTGCCGCCCTCCATGACGGGCTGCAGTCCGGCCATCTTCTCCAGGGAGGTGTCGCGGCGCGGGCCCTCGTCCACGGTCACGTCCCCGTAGGCGACGGTCTCGCGGGCGAAGCGCCCCTCGTCGATGGCCGCGAGCGCCCGCTGATGCGAGCGGAGCGCGAACTCCTCCTGGTCACGTCGCGTGATCCCCCACTTCGCCGCGATCAGCTCCGCCCCGTGGAACTGGTTGACCGGCTGCTTCCCGTACCGCTGCTGCCAGCCCACCGACCCGTGGAAGGGACCGTCCGTGAGCCCGAGCGGCTCGCCCGCCTGACGGGAGGCGAAGGCGATCGGGATCATCGTCATGTTCTGTACGCCGCCCGCGACCACCAGGTCCTGGGTCCCGGACAGCACACCCTGTGCGGCGAAGTGCACGGCCTGCTGCGAGGAGCCGCACTGCCGGTCGATCGTCACGCCCGGCACCTCCTCGGGCAGCCCGGCCGCCAGCCACGCGGTGCGCGCGATGTCGCCGGCCTGCGGTCCGACCGTGTCGAGGCAGCCGAAGACCACGTCCTCGACGGCGGCGGCATCGACGCCCGAGCGCTCCACGAGCGCCTTGAGCACATGCGCGCCGAGATCCGCCGGATGCACCTGGGACAGTCCGCCCTTGCGGCGCCCCACCGGCGTACGGACCGCTTCGACTATGTAGGCCTCGGCCATGACAACTCCCCAATCACGAAAGTGCGTTACTCACGTACGGCGATTCCGTCCAGGACCATCGACAGGTACTGCCGGGCGATCTCCTCCGGGCTGTGCTGCCCGCCCGGCCGGTACCAGGACGCGGCGACCCATACGGTGTCGCGCACGAAGCGGTACGTGAGCCGGATGTCCAGGTCGGAGCGGAAGACCTGGGCGGCGACCCCGCGCTCGAGCGTGCCGAGCCACGCCTTCTCGAACTTCTGCTGCGACTCGACGAGATACGCGAAGCGCTCCTGCTGGGCGAGGTGCCGCGACTCCTTCTGGTAGATCGCGACGGCCGCGCGGTGCCGGTCGATCTCGCGGAAGGACTCGGTGACGAGGGCCTCGATGGTCTCGCGCGGACCGAGCCCGGCGGCGAGCACCTCGTCGTATCCCTGCCAGAGTTCGTCGAGGAAGGAGGAGAGGATCTCGTCGAGGATCCCCTCCTTCGAATCGAAGTGGTAGTAGAGGCTGCCCGCCAGCATGCCCGCCTCGTCGGCGATCTTGCGGACGGTCGTGGCGTTGTAGCCCTGCGCGGCGAACACCTCCGCGGCGGTCGCGAGGAGTTCACCACGGCGGGCGGGCGACGGGGTCACGTTCTTGCTGTCGTTCTGCTTCGGCACGCGTTCATTGTCCGCCTCCCGTCGAGGGCCTACGCATGCTGGCTGCTGACGGAGACGACTTCCCCGGTCATGTACGAGGAGTAGGGGCCCGCCAGGAACACGATCACGTTGGCCACCTCCCACGGCTCGGCGTACCGCCCGAAGGCCTCGCGTGCGGTCAGCTCCTCGAGGAGCTCCGGCGTCGTGACCTTCACCAGGTGCGGATGCATGGCGAGGCTGGGCGAGACGGCGTTGACCCGCACCCCGTACTCGGCGGCCTCGATCGCGGCGGTCCGGGTGAGTGCCATGACGCCCGCTTTCGCGGCCGCGTAGTGCGCCTGTCCGGCCTGGGCGCGCCAGCCGATGACGGAGGCGTTGTTGACGATCACCCCGCCGGAGCCGGAGTCCTTGAAGTGCCGCAGGGCCGCGCGTACGCAGCGGAAGGTGCCGTTGAGCGTGACGTCGAGGACTCGTGACCACTGCTCGTCGGTCATGTCGACCAGGGCCGAAGTCCCGCCGAGTCCGGCGTTGTTGACGACCAGATCGAGTCCGCCGTGGCGTTCGGCGGCGTACGAGAACAGCGCCTGCACCTGGCCCTCGTCCGTCACGTCGCACGGCAGCGAGGCCACGCGGTCGGCCCCGAACTCCTTGGCCAGTTCGGCCTCGGACTCGGCGAGGCGGCGCTCGTGCGCGTCGCTGATGACGACGGACGCGCCCTCTTCCAGGAAGCGTCGGGCGGTCGCGCCCCCGATCCCCGCACCGGCGGCCGCGGTGATCACGGCGGTGCGCCCTTCGAGGAGCCCGTGGCCTTTCACGTACTGCGGCTTGCTGCCGGTCCCAGGCTTGTTGTCAGTCACAGCGGGAGGCTAACCTACCAAACACTTGTTAGGGAAGGGAGTTGGGCGGCCCGTGGACCTGGACGCATCACCCGAAGAGCAGGCGTTCCGTCAGGAGGCGAGGGAGTGGCTGCGCGCGAACGTCCCCTCGCAGCCGCTCATGTCGCTGGAGACGGAAGAGGGCTTCGCCCAGCACCGCGCGTGGGAGCGGCGGTTGTCCGATGACCGCTGGTCGGTGGTGTCCTGGCCCGAGGAGTACGGGGGCCGGGGCGTGGACATCTTCAAGTGGCTGATCTTCGAGGAGGAGTACTACGCGGCCGGCGGGCCGGGCCGGGTCTCGCAGAACGGCATCAACCTCCTCGCCCCCACGCTCCTCGACCACGGCACCCCGGAGCAGAAGCAGCGCATCCTGCCGTCGATGGCGAGCGGTGAGGTGATCTGGGCGCAGGCCTGGTCGGAGCCGGAGGCGGGCAGCGACCTCGCCTCGCTGAAGTCCCGCGCCGTGCGGACCGACGGGGGCTGGCTGCTGAGCGGCCAGAAGACCTGGTCGTCGCGGGCGGCGTTCGCGGACCGTGCCTTCGGCATCTTCCGTACGGACCCGGCGGCGGACCGGCCCCACCGCGGCCTGAGCTACCTGATGTTCGACCTGCGCGCCCCCGGCGTCACCGTCCGCCCGATCGGCCGCCTGGACGGCAAACCCGCCTTCGCGGAGCTCTTCCTCGACGAGGTCTTCGTACCGGACGAGGACGTCATCGGCGAGGCCGGCCAGGGCTGGCGTATCGCCATGTCGACCACGGGCAACGAACGCGGGCTCACGCTGCGCTCCCCCGGCCGCTTCATGGCGGCGGCGGACCGTCTCGTCGACCTGTGGCGCGAGCAGGGGAACCCCGCCGACACGGCCGTCAGGGACCGGGTGGCGGACGCGGTGGTGGGCGCCCGCGCGTACCAGCTGTTCACGGCGGCCAACGCGTCCCGCTTCGCCGCCGGGGAGACGATCGGCGCGGAGTCCTCCCTGAACAAGGTGTTCTGGTCCCAGTACGACATCGCGCTGCACGAGACCGCCCTCGATCTCCTGGGCGCGGACGGCGAGTTGGCATCCCATGACGGGCCGTACGACTGGGCCGAGGGCTATGTCTTCTCGCTCGCGGGCCCGATCTACGCGGGCACCAACGAGATCCAGCGCGACATCATCGCCGAGCGGCTGCTCGGCCTGCCGAAGGGACGGCGGACATGACGGGCACACGCTTCCTCCTGGACGACGAGCAGCGCGAGTTCGCCCGCAGCCTGGACGCGATGCTGACGGCGGCGGACGTCCCCGCGGCCGTACGGTCCTGGGGCGCCGGGGACTTCACGGCCGGCCGGGCCCTGTGGTCGCGGCTCGCGGACGCGGGCGTCTTCGCGCTCGCCGTACCCGAGGCGTACGAGGGAGTGGGGCCGCTGCCCGTAGAACTGGCCGTCGCCTACGTGGAGTTGGGCCGCCACGCCGTACCGGGGCCGGTCGTGGAGACCGCGGCGGGGGGCGGGGGCCCGGCCGGGGGCCGGCGCTGCGCGCCCCCCCACCGGGGCCCCCCGGGCGGGCCGGGGGGGGGCGGGGGGGCCGGCGGCGCCCCCGGGCCCCGGGGCGGCGCCCGGCGCCTGCCCACACGCCAAGCGGCTCCTGCCGGGCATCGCCGCCGGTTCCGTGATGGCGACGGTCAAGGCGCCGGGCGGCCCGTACGCCCTGGACGCGGAGGCCGCGGACCTCACCGTCACCTTCGCGGACGGCGGCCTGCACACCTGCACCGGACACGGCCCGGCTCACCGCTCGGCCGACCCCGCCCGCCGGCTGGCCGAACCGGGTGCGCCCGCCGAACTCCTCACCCAGGACCGCGCCGCCTTCGCGGCCACCGACTCCTGGGGCACGCTCGCCGCGGCCGCGCAGGCGCTCGGGGTGGGCCGGGCGCTGCTCGACCGCACGGTCGCGTACGTGAAGCAGCGCCAGCAGTTCGGCACCGAGATCGGCACGTTCCAGACAGTGAAGCACCAGCTCGCGGACACGCTGGTGAAGCTCGAGTTCGCGACCCCGCTCCTGTACGGCGCGGCCCTGACGATGACCCGCGCCGACCTCGCCGCGGCCAAGCTCACGGCCTCGGAGGCGGCGTATCACGCCTCGCGCACGGCGCTCCAACTGCACGGCGCGATCGGCTACACCGAGGAGCTCGACCTGTCCCTGTGGATCCGCAAGGCGCAGGTCTTGCGCACGGCTTGGGGCTCACCCAGTGCGTGCCGGAAGCGGGTGCTGGCCTGAGCGCCACCGGGCCCTTCAGCTTCGGGCGGCAGTCACCAGCTCCGCGAGCGATTCCCGGGTGAGCGCGAGCCGCTCCATCTCCTGGTCCACACGCGAGAGTTGCTCGAGCACCAGCGGGCTCAGGCACGGCTCGATCTCCTGCTCGCTGCCGCAGACGCACTCGATGATCTCCGCGATGATCCGCGTGGAAAGCCCGGCGTCGATAAAGCGCCGGATCCGCCGGACCGTCGCGGGCGCCTACGCCCCGCTCACCCCCCGGGCCCCGGGGGGGCGGGGGGGCGCGCGGGGGGCCCGCTCCCCCTGGGG
>NZ_JAEIMH010000054.1:22713-54166 GCF_016464295.1 Streptomyces sp. N35
AAAAGGCGCGGGACCCCCGGCCCGGTCGGGGGCGCCCCCGCCCCGTACCCCCGATGGCCGCCGGGTGTACGGGCGGACGCGAGGAGCCCCTGCTCCTCGTAGTAGCGCAACAGCCGTACGGAGACGCCCGTCTCGGCGGACAGCTGCCCGATCTTCATCCCGTCCACTGTGACCCCCCTCACAGACACTTGAACCTCACATCGGTGTGAGCTCATAGCGTCCCTGCCATGACGAACACCACGCACAGCACGCGGCTCACGGCCGAGAACCCTACAACCGTCCGGATCGGCGGAGACCTCCCGGTGCGGCGCATCGGATACGGAGCGATGCGCCTTGCGGACGCCCCCGGCGACCCCACGGGACCCGAGGCCCGCATCTGGACCGCGCCCGCCGACCGCGACGCGGCGATCGCCCTGCTCCGTACCGCCGTCGAGCAGGGCGTCCAGCTGATTGACACCGCGGACGCCTACGCCCTGGGAGCGGGCGAGGAGCTGATCGCCGAAGCCCTGCACCCGTACCGCGACGACCTGGTGATCGCCACGAAGGTCGGCGTCGTCCGCCCCTCCCCCACCGAATGGGTGCCGCTCGGGCACCCCGCGTATCTGCGCCAGCAGACCGAGTTGAGTCTGCGCCGGCTGCGCACGGACCGCATCGATCTGCTGCAGCTGCACCGCCTCGACCCCGCCTACCCGGTGGCCGAACAGCTCGGCGCGCTCAAGCAGCTGCAGGAGGAGGGCAAGGTGCGGCACATCGGCCTGTCCGAGGTCACCGTCGAGCAGATACGCGAGGCTCAGGAGACCGCGTCGGTCGCGAGCGTCCAGAACCTCTACAACCTGGCCACGCGCGACCACGAGGACGTGGTCACGTACACCGCCGGGCAGGGCATCGCCTTCATCCCGTTCTTCCCGGTCGCGATGGGTGCGCACGCCGCCCCCGGCGGCCCGCTCGACACGATCGCCCGCGAGCTGGGCGCCACCGCCGCACAGACCGCGCTCGCCTGGCTGCTCCACCGCTCCCCGACCGTGCTGCCCATCCCGGGCACGACGTCCGCGGCCCATCTGGCCGAGAACACCGGGGCGCTCGAAGTCGCCCTCGACGACGAGCAGTTCGCGCGGATCGGGGCGGCAACCCAGAGGTGACCGCCCCCGGGCTGCCCGGCCCGTCCGCGTGCCGCGCACATGACCGCACGCCCGAGGGGCATACGGTCCTGCGGTGACGTCGACGGAAAGCGGAAAGCGGAAAGCGGAAAGCGGGAAGGGAGACCCACGGAAGATGGACGACCAGGACACGTCCTCGCCCGGCAGTCCCGCCTTCCCCGACCACCGGGCCGCCGCCTGCCACACCGTGCAAGAGCTCGACCTCGCGGTCACCCGGTGCCGCGCGTGCCCCCGGCTCGTGGAGTGGCGCGAGCAGGTCGCCCGCACCCGCCGGGCCGCCTTCAAGGACGAGCGGTACTGGGGCCGTCCCGTCCCCGGCTTCGGTCCGCCGGACGCGCGCCTCGCCGTCGTCGGGCTCGCGCCGGCCGCGCACGGCGGCAACCGGACCGGCCGGATGTTCACCGGCGACCCCTCGGGCGACTTCCTGATGGCCGCCCTGCACGAGGTGGGCCTCGCCTCGGGGCCCACCTCGGTCGCCGCTGACGACGGACTGCGTCTGTACGGGGTGCGTCTGTCGTCGCCCGTGCACTGCGCACCCCCGGACAACCGCCCCACGCCCCAGGAGCGCGACACATGTCGGCCCTGGCTGGCCCGTGAGCTGGAAATCCTTCGCCCCACCCTGCGCACCGTGGTCGTCCTCGGCGGCTTCGGCTGGCAGGCCCTGCTCCCGGTGCTCGCCGCGGCGGGGTGGCGCCTGCCACGGCCGCGTCCGGCCTTCGGACACGGCGTCCGGTTCACCGCGTACGACCCGGTCGACGGGCGCGAGCTGACCGTCCTCGGCTGCTACCACCCCAGTCAGCGCAACACCTCGACCAAGCGCGTGACCTTGCCGATGCTCGTCGACGTCCTGGGCCACGCGGCCGGACTGGCCGGGTTGGCCGGGCCGGCCAGTCCTGCCGGACCATCGCCGGACAGGCAAGGCTGAGGCACAAAACACACCTAAAGCGGTTGCACGGTGCATCTTGCCGGGATCTTCGGGTAAGCGGGCTCCGTCGGCCCGCTCAGCGGGTGCCCCCTCAGCGAAAGGTCACTCCATGTCCTCCGACGGCCACGAGACCGAGGCCGATCCGCAGGCCCGCAGACGGCACCGCCTTCTGTTCCGTGCGCTCGAGCGTCGCCGCAACCCCCGCCTGCGCCGCACCGACATCACGGTCACGGACCAGGCGGCGGTCAAACGTGCTGTGAAGGCCGCTTCCCTCGGCAATGCCATGGAGTGGTTCGACTTCGGCATCTACAGCTATCTCGCCGTCACCCTCGGCCACGTCTTCTTCCCCTCGGGCAACGACACCGCTCAGCTGCTCTCGTCGTTCGCGACCTTCGCCGTCGCCTTCCTGGTGCGACCGCTGGGCGGCATGGTGTTCGGGCCCATGGGCGACAAGGTCGGCCGCAAGAAGGTCCTCGCCCTCACCATGATCATGATGGCGGTCGGCACCTTCGCGATCGGCCTCATCCCCTCGTACGACAGCATCGGCTTCTGGGCGCCCGTCCTGCTCATCCTCTTCCGTCTCCTGCAGGGCTTCTCCACGGGCGGCGAGTACGGAGGCGCCTCGACCTTCATCGCGGAGTACGCGCCGGACAAGCGCCGCGGCTTCTTCGGCAGCTTCCTGGAGCTGGGCACGCTGGCCGGTTACGTCGGGGCCGCGAGCCTGGTCACCGCGCTGACCGCCGCGCTGGGCAGCGAGGGCATGGAGGCGTGGGGCTGGCGCGTGCCGTTCCTGGTCGCCGGACCGCTCGGCCTGGTGGGCCTGTATCTGCGGCTGCGGCTCGACGAGACCCCGGCCTTCCAGAAGCTGGAGGACTCCGCCACGTACAAGGCCTCCGATGCCGCCTCGGCGGTGGAGACCTCCGCGAAGGGCGATCTGAAGAAGATCTTCAAGCAGTACGGGGGCACCCTCGTGCTGTGCATCAGCCTGGTCGGCGCGTACAACATCGTGAACTACATGCTGCTGTCGTACATGCCGACCTATCTCTCCGACGAGATGCACTACAGCGAGAGCCATGGACTGCTGCTCCTGGTGGGCACCATGATCGTGCTGATGCTGGTGATCAACCAGGTCGGCCGGCTCTCGGACCGCTTCGGCCGCAAGCCCCTGCTCACGGCGGGCATGCTCGGCTTCTTCGTGCTCTCGATCCCGGCCTTCGCCCTCGTGCAGCAGGGCAGCCTGACCGCGGTCTCGGCCGGCATGCTGATGCTCGGCTTCTCGCTTGTGTGCCTGCTCGGCACGATGTCCGCGGCGCTGCCCGCGCTGTTCCCCACGCAGGTGCGCTACGGCGGCCTCGCCGTCGGCTACAACCTGTCGGCCTCCCTGTTCGGCGGCACCACCCCCCTGGTCGTCACCGCACTCATCCAGGTGACCGGGACCGACATGCTCCCGGCGTACTACGCGATGGGCGCGGCGCTCGTCGGCCTGGTGGCCGTCGCGTGCATGAAGGAGACGGCGCAGCAGCCCCTTGAGGGATCGCCGCCCTCGGTGGAGACGCCCCAGGAAGCGGCGGAGATCGCCGAGGCGCAGGCGCCGGCAGGCCGTATCTGAGCGCACGGCGCCTGTGGGGGCGCCCTCAGCGGGACTGCAGGGCGTCCAGGGCGACCGCCTGCGCGATGACCAGCCGCCGGTCAAGGCCCGGATCGGCGATGTCCACCAGGTACTTGTCGCGCAGCGCGAACTTCTTCGTCACCGAGAAGGACGGCGCGCCGTCCGAGGTGAAGGTGAAGTGGTACGGCCAGGCGAACGGCACCGAGTTGAGGAACGGGATGAACTCCCACACGCGGCGGACCACGGCGAGCGCCGCGTTGCTCTCCTCGCCCTTGGCCTCGGCCGCGCCCGGCTGCTCCAGCTGCCAGGTGGAGCGCAGCAGAGAGCGCTTGAAGAGCTTGCGGAACGAGCCGAGTGTGCCGCCGCCCGGGTCCGTGACGTCGTAAGTGGCGCCCACATCCACGATGTTGCGCGCCCGGAACTCGGCGAACACCTGCTCCTTGGACGCGTCCGTGTACAGCGTCACCTTCTCCTTGAAGGCCATCCGCTTCTGCTGCGCGAACGCCACCAGGTCACCCTCCGAGCCGTCGGGGTCCTGGGTGTGCACCTCGTACTGGTTGACCATGAACCGTACGCGCTGGCGTATGAGCAGCCGGTTGTGCTGCTGCAAGGTCTGAGCATCCATCGACGGGTCTCCAGTCAGTGATGAGAGCGGCCGAAGCCGCGGCGGACTCGGCTGGATACAACGGGTACCGGGGAGCCGGGTCCCCCGTTGCCGCGGGATCAGTGAACGGAGGCCCGCGTTCCGGTCAGGGCTCGCCCAGCGTCCGGTGCGGCGCCTGCCCGTAGGTGTCGCGGTAGTGGGACGCGAACCGGCCCGGATGGTAGAAGCCCCAGCGCGCGGCGACCTCGGTGACCGTGACCCCGTCACCGGGCCCCGCGGCCGCCAGCTCGCGATGGGCGTGGGCCAGCCGTACCCGGCGCAGGTGGGCCAGCGGCGTGGTGTCCAGATGGCGGCGGAACGCGTACTGCAGTGCGCGCGGGGTGACATGGGCGGCCGCGGCGATCTCCGCGACGGTGACCGGCTGGTCGGCGTGGTCGTCGATGTGGGCGAGGGCACGGCGCAGCGTGGCCGTGTGCGCGTCGACGCGATCGCGCGCCGCACCCTCACCGCGTGCGGTGTGCGGGAACGCGTACAGCACACTCGCGGCGAGGTGCTGCGCCGCCGTCGAGGCCACCAGGGGCTCGTCGGCGACGGCCGCGTCGGCGAGGACGTGGTCGCGCAGATAGGCGATGGACCGGGCGAGCTGCCGGGAGGCGGCCGCCGCACCGGGCCTGTGCCCCGTCAACTGCACCGGCCCGCCCGTGAGCTGGGCCAGCAGTTCGGGGTCGAGCATGGCGATGGTGTAGCGGGCCTCCTGGATCCGCCCGGCGTACGGCAGTTCGGGCGGGGCGAGCAGCACGGCGTCCCCGGGGCCGAACGCCTCGTCGTCGACACCGGCGAAGGAGTGGTCCTGGATCGTGCCCTCGTGCACGACGCACACACATATCCTGCCGAGCGGTGTCGCCGAGTAGCTCAACTCGCAGGCGAGATCGATCTCGTCGACGCTCACCGCGTCGATGCCCGTACGGGAGATTCTGGCGCGGTGGGAGCCCGCCGTACCGCCGCCGATGCTCATCCTGGCGTACGCGCGGCAGAGGAAGTCCTCGGTCCTCGCCACGTCGTCGCTCTCGAAGGTCAGCGTCTCCACAGATGTGAAGATGCCACACCCGAACGTCCTCATGCCTCGCTCATGCCAGGTGCTTTCGTTTTCCGGACAGCCCCGGTGGAGGGCTTCGCCTGCCGGCTGTCCCCGGCCCCCCACCTGCACGAAAGCTCTGTGCATGATCGAACGAGGTGAGGACGAGGGCCGGATCGCCGACCTGGAGTCCGAAGCGGCACACCTGCGGCGGGCCCTGAGGTCGCGGGCGCTCATCGATCACGCCGTCGGCGTGGTCATCACCATCGGCGGGCTGCCTGCCGAGGACGGCCTCGAGGTCCTCAAGTACATCTCGCAGCACACCAACATCAAGCTGCGCGTCGTGGCGGACGACTTGGTGCGCTGGCCGTCCACCCGGCATCTGACGCGGCCGGTGCGGCTGGCTCTGCCGCACGCGATCGAGCACGCCCGCCGGATGAGGCGCCACCGCGCACGCATGGCGGAGGACGGTGCGGACGTGCCGATCGGGACGGACGGTGCGGACGGTGCGGACGGTGCGGACGTGCGGATCATCACGGACGGCCCGGCCGACGGGACGTCCACCGTTCCCGCGTCATAGGGACGATGGGTGGGCGGCCACCCTCAGTGCCCGCCCCCGTCACCCCCGTGACCGTGCCCGCTGGTGACCTCGCGGTACTCCTCCGCGGTCGGCTTCTCCACCTGGGTGCCCGGCCCGTACATCGCCTTCGACAGACGTACGCGCATCCGCTCGCCCCGCGGCACGGGCCGCCGCACCCCGTTGGTGTCGGGCGCCGGGGCGGGGTCGGGCGCCCGCCGCTGCTCATGTGCCGTCAGCCTGGGCCCCTGCCCCTCGGTGAGCGGTTCGTGGATCTCCACGAACTCGCCGTGCGGCAGCCGCTTGATGGTGCCGCTCTCGCGGCCGTGCAGCACCTTGTCCCGGTCGCGGTGCTGCAGTCCGAGACAGATCCGGCGCGTGATCCAGAACGCCAGGACCGGGACGACGAAGAAGCCGATCCGTACGAACCAGGTGATCGCGTTGATCGACAGATTCAGCTTGAGGGCCACGATGTCGTTGCCGCCGCCGATCAGGAGCACCCCGTATCCCGCGAGCCAGGCGACTCCCAGCGCCGTACGCGTCGGGACGTTGCGCGGCCGGTCGGCGACATGGTGCTCGCGCTTGTCGCCGGTGACCCAGGCCTCGATGAAGGGGTAGACCGCGATCAGCGTCATGTACACCGGGAAGAGCATGAACGGGATGAACACGCCGAGCACGAGCGTATGGCCGAAGGCGTTGATCTCCCATCCCGGCATCACCCGGATCAGGCCCTCGGAGAAGCCCAGATACCAGTCGGGTTGAGCGCCCGTGGTGACCAGGTCCGCGCGGTACGGCCCGAAGAGCCACACCGGGTTGATCGTCGCGACCGCGCCCATGAAGGCCAGCACACCGAAGACCAGGAAGAAGAACCCGCCGGCCTTCGCCACGTAGATCGGGAAGAACGGCGCCCCGACCACCTTCTTCTCGGAGCGGCCGGGACCCGCGAACTGGGTGTGCTTGTGGTAGAAGACCAGGATCAGATGGGCCACCACCAGGCCCAGCATGATGCCCGGCAGCAGCAGGATGTGGATCGGGTAGAGGCGCGCGATGATGTCCGTGCCGGGGAACTCGCCGCCGAACAGGAACATCGCGAGATACGTGCCGACGATCGGGATCGAGAGGATCGCGCCCTGGGCGAACCGGAGCCCGGTGCCGGAGAGCAGGTCGTCCGGCAGCGAGTAGCCGGTCAGACCGGTGATCAGGCCGAGCATCAACAGGGTCCAGCCGAACAGCCAGTTGATCTCGCGCGGCTTGCGGAACGCCCCGGTGAAGAACACCCGCATCATGTGCACGAGCATCGCGGCGACGAAGACCAGCGCCGCCCAGTGGTGGATCTGCCGGATGAGCAGTCCGCCGCGCACATCCATGCTGATCTCTACGGTGGACTCGAACGCCCTGGTCATCAGGACGCCCTTGAGCGGCTCGTACGACCCCTCGTAGACGACCTCGACGCTGCTCGGCTCGAAGAACAGCGTCAGCCAGGTGCCGGTCAGGATCAAAATGATGAAGCTGTACAGACAGATCTCACCCAGCATGAAGCTCGGGTGGTCCGGAAACACCTTGCGCATCTGCGACTTGGCGAGCGCGTAGACACCGAGCCGGCCGTCGGCCCAGTCGGCGATGCGCTCGCCCTTCGCCGGCTCCGCCGGCCGGCCATTACTGCGTATCCGCTCCTGGCTGCTCATCCCCGGCCTCTCCCCTTCAGGCGTACTCCAGGTTAGGCACACCCCTACCCGGTGCCAACAGGCGCCCCCCTTAACGGCAGTTGCGGCACACCTGTTGATGTTCCGGCGCCGCACCACGAATATGACGAACAGTCATATACGCGGGAGGCCCGGGAGGCGCACATGATCTCGCTCGACGGCAGGACGGTCCTCATCACCGGTGCGGCGCGCGGCCAGGGCGCCGAGGAGGCGCGGCTGTGCGCCGAGGCGGGGGCGCGCGTGGTGGTGACGGATGTGCTGGAGGAGGAGGGCCACCAGATCGCCAAGTGCCTCGGCGAACAAGGCCTGTTCGTACGGCTCGACGTGACCGATCCGGACAGCTGGGCCGCGGCGGTGCGCACCTCGCTCGACCGCTTCGGACGGCTCGACGCACTGGTCAACAACGCGGCGCTGTGGCGTACCGCGTCCGTCGAGGAGGAGACGTACGACAACTTCGAGGCGCTCCTGCGGGTCAATCTGCTCGGGCCGTTCCTCGGCATCCAGGCTGTCGTGCCCGCGATGAAGGAGGCGGGCGGCGGCTCGGTCGTGAACATCTCCTCCACGGCGGGCCTGAAGGGTCTCCCCCGCCACGCCGCCTACGGCTCCACGAAGTTCGGGCTGCGCGGGCTGACCCGCTCCGCGGCGCTCGACCTCGCCCCGTACCGCATCCGTGTGAACTCGGTGCACCCCGGCGCCATCGACACCCCGATGATCGCCGAGGCCACGGCGGGCCGCGACTGGTCCCATGTGCCGCTCGGGCGGGTGGGGCAGCCGCGGGAGGTCGGCGAACTGGTGGTCTTCCTGGCCTCGGAGGCCTCGTCGTACATCACGGGCACGGAGTTCACGGTCGACGGCGGGCAGACGGCCTGACGACTTGACGACTTGATGCCAGCTCTACCCTGTGCGCATGAAGCGTGCTGGTTGCCTCTTTCTCGCCGTAGCCCCGGTGGCGACCCTCGTCGTCTATCTGCTCGGTCCCGACCCCGACGCGGGCGGCCCGGACGACAGGCCCCCGGCCTCCCAGGGTTCGGACGGCCTGGCGCGGGAGACCGCGAAGGAGCTCCAGGAGCGCCTGGCGAAGATGCCGCCCGGGCTCGCGGCGAAGGACAAGAAGGAACTGGCCCAGCAGCTCGTGTCGAGCGCCGAGAACTCCACGCTCGACTGGCGTGCGAACTACGGCTACATCGAGGACATCGGCGACGGCAACGGCTACACCGCGGGCATCATCGGCTTCTGCTCCGGCACGCACGACATGCTCAAGCTCGTGGAGAGCTACACGGAGGACCACCCGGACAACGGGCTCGCGGCCTATCTGCCCGCCCTGCGCGCGGTCGACGGCTCCGATTCGCACGAGGGCCTGGACGGCTTCCCCAAGGCCTGGGCGAAGGAGGCGGGGCGGGCCGAGTTCCGTGAGGCGCAGGACCGGCTGCGCGACGAGGACTACTTCGACCCCGCCGTACGGCAGGCCAAGATGGACGGCCTGAGCACGCTCGGCCAGTTCGTCTACTACGACGCGATGGTGCAGCACGGCCCGGGCACCGACGCGAACGCCTTCTACGGAATCCGGGAGGAGGCCATGCGGCGGGCGAGGACCAAGGCCGAGGGCGGCGACGAGAAGGCGTACCTCAAGGCCTTTCTCGACGTGCGGCGCGAGGTGATGGGGACCAAGAAGGCCCACCGCGACACTTCCCGGATCGACACCGCCCAGCGCGTGTTCCTCGAGGCGGGCAACCTCCGCCTGGACACTCCGCTGGAGTGGAAGGTGTACGGGGACCCGTACCGCGTGAAGTGAGGGTGCACGGACCCGTATCGCATGAAGAGAACGAGGCCCCGCCCGCGTTCGGGCGGGACCTCGCAGCGGTGGGTTCAGCCCTTGACGGCGCCGGCCGCCAGGCCCGATCCCAGCCGCTTGTGCACCAGGACGAAGAAGATCATCACGGGCAGCGTGACCAGCGTGGAGCTGGCCATGACCGGGCCCCAGGCCGTCGAGTTCTCGCCGAAGAACTGATAGATGCCCACGGCCGCCGTGTACTTCTCGCTGTCCTTCATGAAGGTGTACGCGAACACGAACTCGTTCCACGCCGTGATGAAGGCGAAGATCGAGGTGGCCACGAGCCCGGGCGCCACGAGCGGCAGCAGCACCGAACGGAACATCCGGAACCAGGACGCCCCGTCGATGTACGCCGCCTCCTCGACCTCCTTGGGCACCGCCTGGACGAACCCGCGCAGCGTCCAGATGGCGAACGGCAGCGAGAGCGCGATGTAGACGATGGTCAGGCCGAGCAGCGAGTTGAGCAGCTCGTAGTCCCGCATCTGCAGGAACAGCGGGATGACGAGCGCTTCGAGCGGCACCATCTGCACGATCAGGACCATGATCAGCACCGAGGTGCGGAAGCGGAACTTGAAGCGGGCCACCGCGATCGCCGCGAACAGCGAGAGCACCGCGGCCGCGAGGATCGTACCGAGCCCGACGAGGGCCGAATTCAGCAGGAACGTACCGAAGTTGCCCCGCTCGAAGACCAGCTCGAAGTGCTCGAAGCCGAAGCCGCTGGGCAGCACGTCCGAGCCCCGGGTGACCGCCTTCGGGTCGAACGAGGTCGACACCATCCAGTACACGGGGAACAGCGTGAAGACCAGGAGCGCGAACACGGCGGCCGGCAGGCCGATCCGCGCGGCACGGGACGTACGGCGGGTGCTCACAGGTCCTCCTCCCCCTGCCGGAACAGCGTGCGGATGTAGACGATGGTGATCAGCAGGAGCAGCAGCGTGAGCAGCACCGCCGCCGCGGACCCGGCCCCGTAGTCGTCCTGGCCGAAGGCCTGGTTGTACGAGTAGACGCCGAGGTTGTAGACCTCCTCGTTGGAGCCGCTGCCGCCCGGCATCAGGAAGACCTGGGTGAAGACCTTGAAGTCCCAGATGGTCGACAGGATGGTGACGACCAGGAACACGGGACGGATGGTCGGCACGGTGATCTTCCAGAACCGCTGCCAGGCGTTGGCCCCGTCGATCATGCCCGCCTCGTACAACTCCCGTGGAATCGTGAGCAGTCCGGCGAAGACGGTGATCGCCACGAACGGGAAGCCGTGGTGCACCACGTTGAGCGTCGCGATGGCGTAGAACGGCAGCCGCTCGGTGAACCAGTTCGTGGTCGCCGGATCGATCAGACCGAGGGCGCCGGCGAGCTGGCTGAACATGCCGTCCTCCGGCTGGAAGAGCCAGATCCAGACATACGTACCGGTGACCGCCGGCATCGCCCAGGCGGCCAGGATCGACACCGAGCAGATGGCGCGCCAGGTGCTGCCGAGCCGGTTGAGCAGCAGCGCGACCAGGGTGCCGAGCACCACGGTGAGGCCGACGCAGGCGACGGCGAAGAAGACGGTGTTGGGCATGACCGTCTTCCACAGCAGCTCGCTGGAGAGCAGTTCGCTGTAGTGGTCGAACCCGGTGAACTCCCCCACTCCGCCGCCGAACGTGACCTCCCAGTCCTGCAGGGAGATCTTGCCCACCTGGAAGATCGGGTACAGCAGGAGTCCGGCGAGGACCACGAGCGCGGGAGTGAGCAGCAGCCAGGGGCGGGTGAGGCGGACCAGGCGCCGGCGGCGGGCCGTCGGCGCCTTCTCTGAAGTGCGGCGGGGGGGCGAGGGGGGCTGTCCCGCGCCCCCCCCCCCGCTCGCCCCCGTTTGCGGCGCCCTACTTGTCCTTGGCGAAGATGTCGTCCATCTGCTGGGCCGCCTTGTCCGCGGCCTCCTTGACGGAGGCCTTGCCCGTGATGATCGACTGGATCATGCCGGGGACGACCTGAGCGGCCTGGATCTTCCCGTACGACTCGGTCTTCGGCACCGTGGCACCGGCCTCCAGCATCTGCTGCGCGAAGGGCTCGACGAGCGGGTCCTTCTTCGCGGCGACCTTCTCGAGCTCGGAGTTCTGGCCGGGGAAGTAGTTGGTCTGCTGGGCCCACTTGGCGGCGAACTCACCGGTGGTGAGCATCTTCACGAACTCCCAGGCGAGCTCCTTCTTGTCCGTGTCGAACGTGGACAGATAGGAACCGCCGAGGAAGGAGCGGCTCATGCCGCCGTCGGGGCCCGGGATCGGCACGGCGCCGAGCTTGCCCTCGAGCTCGGGGTTCTCGTCGACGAAGGCCTTCGGGGTCCAGTTGCCGGAGACGGACATGGCGATCTCGCCCTTCTTCCAGGCGTCGCCGACCTCCTTCTCCGTCCAGGTGTTGACCTTGGCCGGGGAGACCTTGTCCTTGGTCGCGAGGTCCGTATAGAACTCGATGCCCTTGATCGCCTCGGGCGAGTTGATCGCCGACTTCCAGGAGTCGCCCTCCTGCTTGGCGAGTTCACCGCCCGCGCCCCAGATGAAGGGGGCCGCGAACATCTCGGCGCCGCCGGCGACCGGGAAGGACAGGAGCTTCGGCTCCTTCGCCTTCAGCGTCTTCGCCGCCTCCTGGAGCTCCTTCCAGGTGGTCGGGGGCTTGATGTCGTGCTTCTCGAAGATGTCCTTGCGATACAGGATCGAGCGGACCCCGGCGTACCAGGGCATGCCGTACTGCTTGCCGTCGAGCGTGCCGGCGTCCTTGAGCCCCTCGACGAGATCGTCGGTCAGACCGGACTCCTCGACCTCGTCGGTCACGTCCACGAGCGCTTTGGTCTCGGCGAACTGCGGCACCCAGGTGGTGCCGACCTCGGCGACATCGGGCACCTGGTCCGCACCGCCCGCGATCGCGGTGGTGAACTTGCGGTTCGCGGTCGCCCACTGCTGGTACTCGACCTTGATCTTGGCGCCGGTCTTCTTCTCGAACGCGGCCGCGGCCTCCTTGAAGAACGGGCGCGCGTCGGGGTTGGTCCCCTCCATGATCCATACGGTCAGGGTCTTGCCCTTCCCGTCGGTCGCACCGTCCTTGCCTCCGCTGTCGCCCGAGTCATCGCCGCAGGCCGTGGCGGTCAGTCCGAGCGTCAAGGCGATTGCTGCCGCGATGACACGTCGCTTCATGACGAGCCCCCTTCATGGATGGCGGTCCACTTGCGTGAGGTGATTCTCAGCACAGGGGTTCATGAGCGGTCTAGGCCATTCCCGATACGCGGCCGAACCGTAATGACCATTGCAAACACTGCAACATGCGCGCAGGCCATTGCAGTTGACGCAACACACCTGGCTGTCCGACGCCCACAATCGGCCACTTTCAGCCAACGCCCGCCGAATGTGGAGATTTCGTGGGTGACTTGTGTCCCTTCATCATCAACTCCCTTGCACGGGACGCCCCGAGGAGTCTTCTTGCGCTCTCGCACCGCCATAGCCGCCGTCACCGCCGCGCTCGTCACGGGCGGCCTGACCATGCTCGCCGCCCCGTCGCAGGCGGCCGAGTACTCCTCCGCACTCAAGCTCTACGGCGTGCAATACGACGCCCCGGGCACGGACAGCAACCGCTGCTCGGGCGGCAACACGAAGGACGAGTATCTGACGATCAAGAACTACTCGCGCAGCACGACCGTGAACCTGAAGGGCTACTTCGTGAAGGACGCGACGGGCAACCGCTTCACGTTCACGAAGAGCCACACCCTCCAGCCCGGTGACCACATCAAGCTGCGCGGCGGCAACGGCACCGACTCCGACGCGAACAACGTGGTCTACCGCAACAACTGCAACTTCATCTGGAACAACCCGGGCGACACGATCTCCTTCTCCAAGCCGTCCGGCACCGGGGCGGACTCCCACAAGTACACGAAGTCCGGCAGCGACCCGGACGGGAACGGGTACGTGAAGTTCCACGGGTGAGGAACGGGTACGTGAAGTTCCACGGGTGAGGAACGGGTACGTGAAGTTCCACGGCTGAGCAGCAACCCCAACCCCCTCGACCTGGGCATCGGCCCTGGCGCCGCCCCCTCCGACCAAGATCAATTGTCAGTGCCGGCTGGGAAGATGGAGACATCGAACGGGAGCTGCAGGGGCTCCCGGGACGAGGGGGATCATCCATGTCCGGAGCGCAGAACTACATCAACCACGTCGCACTGGTGCTCGACGCCAGCTCATCCATGTCCCACCTGAGCCGCAAGGTCGTCGAGGTCGCCGACCAGCAGATCGCATATCTGGCGCGCCGCTCGCAGGAGTTGGACCAGGAGACGCGCGTGACGGTGTACGTCTTCTCGAACCAGGTCGAGTGCGTCATCTACGACAAGGACGTGCTGCGGATGCCGTCCCTGAAGCAGCTGTACCGGGCGAGCGGCTCGACGGCGCTGCTTGCCGCCACCCTGAAGTCGCAGCGCGAACTGGCCCAGACGGCCCAGCTCTACGGGGACCACAGCTTCCTGACGTTCGTCCTCACCGATGGCCAGGAGAACACGAGCCACCGCTGCTCGGACAGCCAGGGCAAGACACAGCAGCAACTGGTGCAGGCGGTCGCCGACTTGGCGCGGACCCAGGAGGACAACTGGACGCTGGCCGTCCTCGTCCCCGACCAGATGGGCAAGCGCGAGGCCATGCAGTGCGGCTTCCCGAAGGACAACATCGCGATCTGGGACGCCACCAGCACCCAGGGCCTCGAGGAGGCCGGCCAGGTCATCCAGGAGGCCACCGAGAAGTTCATGGTGGGCCGCACCAAGGGCATCCGCGGCTCCCGCGCCGTGTTCTCCACGGGCGCGGACGCGGTCAACAAGGACACGATCAAGGCGGCAGGCCTCACCTCGGTGGACCCGTCCGGCTACCAACTCCTCGCGGTGGACCGCGAGGAGACGATCCGCGCGTGGGTCGTCGACAACGGCCACACCTACCGCACGGGGGCCGCCTTCTATGAGCTGGGGAAGTCCGAGAAGGTCCAGGCCCGCAAGCAGATAGCGGTCCTGGAGAAGAAGACCGACAAAATCTACACGGGCCCCCAGGCCCGCACCCTCCTCGGCCTGCCGAACGCGGAGGTCCGCATCAAGCCGGACCACAACGACGAGTTCACCATCTTCATCCAGAGCACCAGCGTGAACCGGAAGCTGGTCCCGCAGACGCGCTTGCTTCTGATGACCCAGAGCTGACCCCACCTCACCGGGCCCGGACCGCCCCGGTCCGGGCCCTCGGCATGCCTCCTGTGACGAGGCTTGCGTCGCGCACCCTGTGACGAGCCTTGCGTTGCGACGGTCCGCGCGCGGTTGCGTTGATCGGGCGCATGCCTCTGCGAAGCCGTCTCCTTCACGAACACCTTCGTGGGAGTACCTTCGGGACGGCGCCGTCGGAAACCTTCATCTGCTCACCCGCTGCGAGACGTCGCCGATCACCTCGGAAGCGGCAGCTCGCTGGCACGGGACATCAGGAAGTGGCTCAATCCGATCCCTTCGCTGCCGCAGCGCCAGTACGCCGCAACGCCCACCCCGCAGTCCGGTCGGGGACAGAGGTGGGCGTAGCGTCAGGTCCGTACGCCGTTGTACGGAGCGTCAGTTGGGGCCCGCCGGATCAGCGAGCCGGTGGGGCCGACCGGCAAGTCGGCCCCGGGCGGTCAGACCGTCAGCGACCGGTCCGTCGGGCGGATCGGGGCCGGTAGCTCGGACGCACCCGTCAGGAAGCGGTCCACGCCGCGCGCCGCCGAGCGGCCCTCGGCGATCGCCCAGACGATCAGCGACTGGCCACGGCCCGCGTCACCGGCGACGAACACACCGGGGACGTTGGTCTCGTAGTCGTCGTTGCGGGCGATGTTGCCGCGCGCGTCGAGCTCCAGGCCGAACTGGGAGACCAGACCGTTCTCGACGTCCGTACCGGTGAAGCCCATCGCCAGGGTCACCAGCTGGGCGGGGATCACACGCTCGGTGCCCGGCTTCTGGGTCAGCTTGCCGTCCACGAACTCCACCTCGATGAGGTGCAGCGACTGCACATTGCCGTCCTCGTCGCCCGCGAAGTGCGTGGTCGACACGGAGTAGACCCGCTCGCCGCCCTCCTCGTGCGCGGAGGTCACCTTGTACAGCATCGGGAAGGTCGGCCACGGCTGACCGGAAGCACGCTCATCGCCCGGCTTGGGCATGATCTCCAGCTGGGTGACGGACGCGGCACCCTGACGGTGCGCGGTGCCCACGCAGTCGGCGCCCGTGTCGCCGCCGCCGATGACCACGACGTGCTTGCCCTCGGCCGTGATCGGCGGGGCCACGAAGTCGCCCTCGACCACCTTGTTGGCGAGCGGCAGGTACTCCATCGCCTGGTGGATGCCCTTCAGCTCCCGCCCGGGGACGGGGAGTTCACGAGCGGTGGTGGCACCGGCGGCGATGACGACCGCGTCGTACCGCTTGCGCAGGTCCGTCGACTTGAGGTCACGGCCGATCTCGACGCCCGTACGGAAGCGGGTGCCCTCCGCGCGCATCTGCTCGATGCGCCGGTTGATGTGCACCTTCTCCATCTTGAACTCGGGGATGCCGTACCGGAGCAGACCACCGATACGGTCCGCGCGCTCGAACACGGCGACCGTGTGGCCGGCCCGCGTCAGCTGCTGGGCGGCGGCCAGACCCGCAGGGCCGGAGCCGACGACCGCGACGGTCTTGCCGGACAGGCGCTCGGGCGCCTGCGGCTTGACGTCGTTGGCGTCCCAGGCCTTGTCGATGATCGAGACCTCGACGTTCTTGATGGTCACGGCCGGCTGCGAGATGCCGAGGACGCACGCCGACTCGCACGGAGCGGGGCACAGACGGCCCGTGAACTCCGGGAAGTTGTTCGTGGCGTGCAGCCGCTCGGAAGCGGCCGCCCAGTCCTCGCGGTACGCGTAGTCGTTCCACTCGGGGATCAGGTTCCCGAGCGGGCAGCCGTTGTGGCAGAACGGGATGCCGCAGTCCATGCAGCGCGAGGCCTGCGTCGAGATGATCGGAAGCAGGGATCCGGGGACGTAGACCTCCTTCCAGTCCTGAACGCGCTCCTCGACCGGACGGGAACAGGCGACCTCGCGGCCGTGCTTGAGAAAGCCCTTCGGATCAGCCATTGGTCGCCGCCTCCATCATCTTCTCGGTGATCTCGGACTCGGAGAGTCCGGCTCGCTCGGCGGCGTCCTTGGCGGCGAGCACTGCCTTGTACGTCTGCGGAATGATCTTGGTGAAGCGCTGAGCCGACGTGTCCCAGTCGACGAGCAGCTTCTCGGCGACGGTGGAGCCGGTCTCCTCGGCGTGGCGGCGCACGACATCGTGCAGCCACTGCTTGTCGGCGTCGGAGAGCTCCTCGACCGCCGCCAGGTTCCCGGCGTTGACGTTGTCGCGGTCCAGGTCGATCACGTACGCGGTGCCGCCGGACATACCGGCCGCGAAGTTGCGTCCCGTCTCGCCGAGGACGACCGCCTGGCCACCGGTCATGTACTCGCAACCGTGGTCACCGACACCCTCGGAGACGACCAGCGCACCGGAGTTACGGACGCAGAAGCGCTCTCCCGTACGACCGCGCAGGAAGATCTCACCGCCCGTCGCGCCGTACGCGATGGTGTTGCCGGCGATCGTCGAGTACTCGGCGAGGTGGTCGGCCGCGCGGTCCGGGCGGACGATGACACGGCCGCCCGAAAGGCCCTTGCCCACATAGTCGTTGGCGTCGCCCTCGAGGCGCAGCGTCACACCGCGCGGCACGAAGGCGCCGAAGGACTGGCCGGCGGAGCCCGTGAAGGTGATGTCGATCGTGTCGTCCGGCAGACCGGCGCCACCGAAGCGCTTGGTCACCTCGTGGCCGAGCATCGTGCCGACGGTCCGGTTGATGTTGCGGATCGCGACCTGGGCACGGACCGGCTGGGCGGCCTCGGCGGAGTCCACGGCGAGGGCGTCGGCGGCGAGCTTGATCAGCTCGTTGTCGAGCGCCTTCTCCAGACCGTGGTCCTGGGAGATCAGCTGGTGACGGACGGCGCCCTCGGGCAGGTCCGGCACGTGGAACAGCGGCTCCAGGTCCAGGCCCTGCGCCTTCCAGTGCTGCACGGCCCGCTCGGTGTCGAGGAGTTCGGCGTGGCCGACGGCCTCCTCGACGGTACGGAAGCCGAGCTCGGCGAGGATCTCGCGGACCTCTTCGGCGATGAACTCGAAGAAGTTGACGATGTACTCGGCCTTGCCGGTGAAGCGCTCCCGCAGGACCGGGTTCTGCGTGGCGATGCCGACCGGGCAGGTGTCCAGGTGGCAGACGCGCATCATGACGCAGCCGGAGACGACGAGCGGCGCGGTCGCGAAACCGAACTCCTCGGCGCCGAGCAGCGCGGCGATGACCACGTCACGGCCGGTCTTCAGCTGACCGTCGGTCTGCACGACGATGCGGTCACGCAGACCGTTCAGGAGCAGCGTCTGCTGGGTCTCGGCGAGGCCGAGCTCCCAGGGACCGCCCGCGTGCTTGAGCGAGGTCAGCGGCGAAGCACCCGTACCGCCGTCGTGGCCGGAGATGAGGACCACGTCCGCGTGTGCCTTGGAGACACCCGCGGCGACCGTGCCGACGCCGACCTCGGAGACCAGCTTCACGTGGATGCGGGCCGACGGGTTGGCGTTCTTGAGGTCGTGGATCAGCTGAGCCAGGTCCTCGATGGAGTAGATGTCGTGGTGCGGCGGCGGCGAGATGAGCCCCACGCCCGGCGTCGAGTGACGGGTCTTGGCGACCCACGGGTAGACCTTCGGGCCGGGCAGCTGACCGCCCTCACCGGGCTTGGCGCCCTGGGCCATCTTGATCTGGATGTCGTCGGCGTTGACCAGGTACTCCGAGGTCACACCGAAGCGGCCGGAGGCGACCTGCTTGATGCTGGACCGTCGCGCCGGGTCGTACAGACGCTCCGGGTCCTCGCCGCCCTCACCGGTGTTGGACTTGCCGCCCAACTGGTTCATGGCGATGGCGAGGGTCTCGTGCGCCTCCTTGGAGATGGAGCCGTACGACATGGCGCCGGTCGAGAACCGCTTGACGATCTCGGAGACGGGCTCGACCTCGTCGATGGAGATCGAGGGGCGGTCCGAGTTGAAGCCGAACAGACCGCGCAGCGTCATCAGGCGCTGGGACTGCTCGTCCACGCGCGAGGTGTACTGCTTGAAGATGTCGTAGCGGCGGTTGCGCGAGGCGTGCTGCAGACGGAAGACCGTGTCCGGGTCGAACAGGTGCGGCTCGCCCTCACGGCGCCACTGGTACTCGCCGCCGATGTCCAGGGCGCGGTGCGCCGAGGGCACGCCGGAGGCCGGGTAGGCCTTGGCGTGGCGTGCGGCCACTTCCTTGGCGATGACGTCGATGCCGACGCCGCCGATCTTGGAGGTGGTGCCGTTGAAGTACTTGTCGACAAAGGCCTGTTCGAGACCGACGGCCTCGAAGACCTGCGCGCCGCGGTAGGAGGCGACGGTGGAGATGCCCATCTTGGACATGACCTTGAGGACGCCCTTGCCGAGCGCGTAGATCAGGTTGCGGATGGCCTGCTCGGCCTCGATGCCGGGCAGGAACGTTCCGGCCCGGACGAGGTCCTCGACGGACTCCATCGCCAGGTACGGGTTGACCGCGGCGGCGCCGAACCCGATGAGCAGCGCGACGTGGTGCACCTCGCGGACATCGCCGGCCTCGACGAGCAGACCCACCTGGGTGCGCTGCTTCGTACGGATGAGGTGGTGGTGCACGGCCGCGGTGAGCAGCAGCGACGGGATCGGCGCGTGCTCGGCGTCCGAGTGCCGGTCCGAGAGCACGATCAGGCGGGCGCCGCCCTCGATCGCGGCGTCGGCCTCGGCGCAGATCTCCTCGATCCGCGCGGCGAGGGTCTCGCCGCCACCGGAGACCCGGTAGAGACCGGACAGCGTCACGGCCTTCATACCGGGCATGTCGCCGTCGGCGTTGATGTGGATGAGCTTGGCCAGCTCGTCGTTGTCGATCACCGGGAAGGGCAGCGTGACCGAACGGCAGGACGCGGCCTGCGGGTCGAGCAGGTTGGAGCCCGGGCCGAGCGACGAAAGCAGCGAGGTGACGAGCTCCTCGCGGATCGCGTCCAGCGGCGGGTTGGTGACCTGCGCGAACAGCTGGGTGAAGTAGTCGAAGATCAGCCGCGGACGCTCGGACAGCGCGGCGATCGGCGAGTCGGTGCCCATCGAACCGATCGGCTCGGCACCGGACTTGGCCATCGGCGTGAGCAGGATGCGCAGCTCTTCCTCGGTGTAACCGAAGGTCTGCTGGCGGCGGGTGACCGAGGCGTGGGTGTGCACGATGTGCTCACGCTCGGGCAGGTCCGAGAGCTCGATCTCGCCGGCCTCGAGCCACTCCGCGTACGGGTGCTCGGCGGCGAGCGCCGACTTGATCTCGTCGTCCTCGATGATGCGGTGCTCGGCGGTGTCGACGAGGAACATCCGGCCGGGCTGCAGCCGGCCCTTGCGGACCACCTTCGCGGGGTCGATGTCGAGTACGCCGACCTCGGAGCCGAGCACGACGAGACCCTCGTCGGTGACCCAGTAGCGGCCGGGGCGCAGACCGTTGCGGTCGAGGACCGCGCCGACCTGGGTGCCGTCGGTGAAGGTGACACAGGCCGGGCCGTCCCAGGGCTCCATCAGCGTGGAGTGGTACTGGTAGAACGCGCGCCGGGCCGGGTCCATGGAGGCGTGGTTCTCCCAGGCCTCCGGGATCATCATCAGGACCGAGTGGGGCAGCGAACGGCCGCCCAGGTGCAGGAGTTCGAGCACCTCGTCGAAGGACGCGGAGTCCGAGGCGTCCGGCGTACAGATCGGGAAGATCCGCTCCAGCTGCTCGCTGCCGAAGAGGTCGGAAGCCAGCTGCGACTCACGCGCCGTCATCCAGTTCCGGTTGCCCTTGACGGTGTTGATCTCACCGTTGTGCGCGACGAAGCGGTACGGGTGGGCGAGCGGCCAGCTCGGGAAGGTGTTCGTCGAGAAGCGCGAGTGGACGAGCGCGAGCGCCGAGGCGAAACGGCGGTCCGACAGGTCCGGGAAGAAGGGCTCGAGCTGGCCGGTGGTCAGCATGCCCTTGTAGACGATGGTGCGCGCGGAGAACGACGGGAAGTACGTCGCGGCCTCCCGCTCGGACCGCTTGCGCAGCGCGAACGCCTTACGGTCGAGGTCGATGTCCTTCGAGACACCGTCCGCGACGAAGAGCTGACGGAACACCGGCATCGTCGAGCGGGCGGAAGCGCCGAGCAGCTCGGGCGCGACCGGCACCTCACGCCAGCCGAGGACGTTCAGGCCCTCCTCGGCGGCGATGCCCTCGATCTTCGCGGCGGTCTCGTCGGCGCCCTCGACCGGAAGGAAGGCGATACCCACGGCGTACGCGCCGGCGTCGGGCAGCTCGAACGCGGTGACCTCGCGCAGGAAGGCGTCGGGGACCTGGCACAGGATGCCCGCGCCGTCACCCGAGTCGGGCTCGGAGCCGGTGGCACCGCGGTGTTCGAGGTTGCGCAGTACGGTCAACGCCTGCTCCACCAGCTGGTGGCTGGCAACACCGGTCAGGGTGGCCACGAACCCGACACCGCAGGCGTCGTGCTCGTTACGGGGGTCGTACATCCCCTGCTGGGCGGGGCGACCGTCCATGGGCGACCAGGCGTCGGAACGCATCGGCTCTCCCGTCGTCGTCGAGGCAAAAGTGCAGGTGCCGAGGGACGACGTTGGCCCTCACGCTTCAAGAACTGCGCGAAATTTCGTGCAGGTTACATGATGCGGCGCATCTCGAAAATCGGATAACGCATTCCATCATGCGGACACTGCGGGGTGCGGCCGTCCCTTCATGGAAGGGACCTTCGCGGGCAGATCAGTGACCGAGGGGGCCCATGTTTCGCGTGGGCTTCGTTGCCCAGAGGTGCGCCGGGGCCTCATTGCCCACGGCGCTTACGGCTCATGCCCTGCTGTCATGGGATCGAAACCGCTCGGTAACGACTACTTATGCCAGCGTCTGCATAGACCTGCAAGGTCTTATCCTACGGCGGTTCCGAACAGAGTGCCGAGGACGTACGTCACACCGGCAGCGGCCCCACCGAGCCCGAGCTGCCGCAGCCCGCTGAACCACCAGCTGCGCGCGGTCACCTTGGCCACCACGGCGCCGCAGGCGAACAGTCCGAACAGCGAGAGCAGCACGGCCGGCCACAGCACGGTCGCACCGAGGAGATAAGGCAGTACGGGCAGCAGGGCCCCGAGCGCGAAGGCGCCGAACGACGAGACGGCCGCCACGGTCGGCGAGGGCAGATCGTCCGGGTCGATGCCCAGCTCCTCGCGTGCATGGATCTCGAGGGCCTGCTCGGGGTCGCGCGACAGCTGCCGCGCCACCTCGCGGGCGAGCCCGGGCTCGACACCGCGCGAGACGTACAGCTCGGCGAGCTCCCGTTCCTCGCACTCCGGGTGCTTGCGCAACTCGCGCCGCTCGACGTCGAGTTCGGCCTGGACGAGCTCGCGCTGGGAGGCGACGGAGGTGTACTCACCGGCGGCCATGGAGAACGCGCCGGCCGCGAGGCCCGCGAGCCCGGTGATCACGATGGTCTGCTGCGACACGGATCCGCCGGCCACACCGGTCATCAGCGCGAGGTTGGACACGAGTCCGTCCATCGCCCCGAACACGGCGGGCCGCAGCCAGCCGCCGTTCACATCGCGGTGCGTGTGGTTGTCGCGGTGCGCCTCGTGCAGAGTCGCTTCGGTCTCGATGATCGCCACGTTCCTGGCCCCCTTTTCCGCCTGCCGCACGACGGCCGTTCTCCCGTCGCACGACATCGAAAGTACGCGCGAAAAATGGCTCCTGCCAGCAAGGAAGGCCATACTTACCTAGCCTAAGGACCGGTTAGGCAGGCCTGCCTGACCACCTGACAGCCGCAGGCGAAGGGGTGACGTAAGCCCCCAGCCGCACAGCACCGGCGACCCACGGGGAACGCATCCTCCATGCAGCAGCCGATTGCATACGTTCCGGCGGAGCCAGCCGCGCCGACCGCCGCCCAGACTCTGCGCGCCCGGGCGAGGGGCGCCCTCCTCGGCCTCGCCGTCGGCGACGCCCTCGGCGCCCCCGCCGAGAACCTCAAGCCCTCCGAGATCCGCGCCCGCTGGGGCCGTATCGAGGGGTTCGTCGTCGACGACCCCGCCGGCACCGACGACACCGAGTACGCGATCTTCTCCGGCCTGCTGCTCGCCCGCTACGGCTCGGGGCTCACCACCGCTCGGGCCGAGACCGCCTGGCACCAGTGGATCGCCGACCTCGACGAGGGCCCCTTCAAGGGGGCCGGGTTCAGCGAACGCGGCACCCTCGAGAACCTCCGCCGGGGCCTCGCCGCTCCCGTCACCGCCCAGCACCGGCACGCCTGGAGCGACGGGCTCGCGATGCGGGCCGCGCCCTTCGGGGTGTACGCGGTGGGCAACCCCGCCGAGGCCGCGCGCCTCGTCGCGATCGACGGCTCGGTGAGCCACGACGGCGAGGGCATCTACGGCGGCCAGGCCGTCGCCGCGGGAGTCGCCGCCGCGATGGGCGGCGCGGGCGCGGCCGCGGTGATCGGCGCCGCGCTCTCCGTCATCCCCATGGACTCGTGGACGGCACGTTCCCTGCGCCGCGCGGTCATCGCCGCCCCCGCAGGCGAGCGCGCGGTCCGCAGCGCGGTCGTCATCGGCGGCTACCCGTGGACCGATCTCGCGCCCGAGGCGGTGGGCCTCGCCTTCGGCGCGTTCGCCGCGGCCCGGGGCGACTTCCGCGAGGCGGTCCTGATGGCGGTCAACATGGGCCGCGACGCCGCTACGACGGCCGCGCTCGCCGGCGCGCTCGCCGGGGCGCCGCGGGGCGGGGCGGCCCTCCCCGGACCGTGGGCGCGGGCGATCGGCCCGGTCCGCGGCAGCTGCCTGCCCTCCATGGCGGGCCATCACGTCCTGGACGTCGCCGACCTGCTCGCCCCGGACGACGAGGAGACGACACCATGACGCGCGACGACGCCGCACTGCCGCATCACGACACGACCCCCGCCCCGAGCCGCTCACGAATCGAAGGACTCCTCCTCGGCATCGCCGCGGGAGACGCCGCCGGCTGGCCCGCCGCCCGGCACCGTGCCGCCCGGATGCCCGAGTGGACCCGCCGGCTCACCCGCGAACTCGACACCTTCGCCGAGCAGAACGCCACCACCACGCTTCCCGTACCCATCGCCCTCAACCAGCCGCCCGAGCCCCTGCAACTCGGACCGTCCGACGACGCCGAGTGGGCGGCGTTCACGGCCGTCTCGCTGCTCAAGTCGGCCGCCGCGGGTGAGCCCGCACTGCGCGTACGGGCCGCCGTGGACCACACCTGGCAGACCCTCGCGGCCCAGATCGCCGAGGCCGAACAGCGCGCCCCCGAGGTCGAGTCCGCGGTCGTGCCGCTAAGGGCCCGTATCTCCGTACGCGCGGGTCTGGGCAATCTCGCCGGCGGTCTGCGGCCGCCCGCGACCGGCCATGACAATCCGCACTACTTCGACGACGCGGCCTGTGTACGCGGCTGCGTGCTCGCCCTGCTGCACCCGGGCGACCCCCAACGGGCCGCGGACCTGGCCGAGTTCGACGCCCGCTACACCCAGGACGGCGACGGTGTGCACGGCGCACGCGCCATGGCCGCGGCGAGCGCCGCACTGCTCGGCGGCTGGGACATCGACGCGGCCGTGGACGCGGCGCTCGACCAGCTGCCGGACGCGACGGAGATCGGCCGCAACGCCCAGCATGCCGTGAAGCTCGCCCGCGACGCCGACGACGCCTTCGCCCTCGTACCGGTCCTCGAGCACCAGATCGTCGACCACGTCTACAGCTACGGCATCGCGGCCGCCGAGACCGTTCCCGTCGCCCTCGCCCTGACCACCGCGTCCCGCGGCTCCCTCGCACGCGCGGTACCGGCCGCCGCCTGCCTCTCCCGCGTCGCCGACTCGGCGCCGGCGCTCGCGGGCGCGCTCGCGGGCGCGTACGAAGGGGCACAAGGCGTGCCCGAGTCCTGGCGCGCGGCCTGCCGCACCCTGTCGGGCTGTGCGCTGCCCCGGCTCGCGGGCACCGATCTGGTGGAACTCGCGGCGGAACTCGCCGAACTCCTCGCACCAGACCGGGAACTGGCCGCCACGGGTGGACAATTCACGCATGACAGACAGGAAAGGTGCATCTGACACAGGCGGTCTTCCCCTGGACGACCGCATCAGCCTCGCCCTGACCGGCGCCGCGGTCGGCGACGCCCTCGGCGGTCCGGTCGAGGGCTACAGCCCCGAGCAGATCCTGGAGCGCCACGGCGGCCGGGTGCACGGCATCGTCGGCCCCTGGTTCGAGAACTGGCGCACCGCCCGCCCGATCGCCCCGTACCACAAGGGCGACGGCCACATCACGGACGACACCTTGCTGACCCATGCGCTGATCAGGGTGTACGAGAAGGTACGGGACCACCTCGACGCGTACGCCGTGGCCGAGCACCTGGTGCCCGAGCTGACCGGCGAGCCGCGCTGGATCCCGGAGCTGGAGACGGAGGCGATTCTGCTCCAGCGGGTCTTCCTCGCGGAGAAGTGGCTGGTCGCCCGCCTCCACTACGGCCATGTGGACCCGCGCGAGGCAGGCTCGGGCAACATCGTCAACTGCGGCGCGGCGATGTACATGGCGCCGGTCGGCCTGGTCAACGCGGGTAATCCGGCCGGTGCTTACGCCGAGGCCCTGGACATCGCGGGCGCGCATCAGTCCTCGTACGGGCGTGAGGCGGCGGGCGTCTTCGCGGCGGGCGTGGCCGCGGCCTGCACCCCGGGCGCGACCCCCGCCTCCGTCGTGGAGACCTGCCTGTCCCTGGCGAAGGACGGCACGCGGGCCGCGATCGAGGCGGTGTGCACGGCGGCCGCTTCGTACGACTCCTTCGAACCGGCACTCGGCCCACTGCGGGCGGCCGTCGAGCCCTTCGACACCGTGGGCCCGGACTACCGCGCCCCGTCCCTCGGCGCCCGCCGCCCGTCCCGCCTGCACTCCATCGAGGAACTCCCCATCGCCCTCGGCATGCTGCTCGTCGGCGGCGGCGACTACCGCCGTACGGTGCTCGGCGCGGTCAACTACGGCCGGGACTGCGACTCGATCGCCACGATGAGCGGGGCGATGGCGGGGGCGCTGGGTGCGGAGGTCCCCGAGGAGTGGGCGAAGCGGGTCGCGGAGGCCAGCCGTATCGACTTGTCGTCCCCGGCCTTTGCGCTGTCCCAGGTGACCCGCGAGATCCACGCCCGGGACCTGTCCCGCCGCCGCTCCCACGAGGCGGCTTTCGCCGCACTCCTGGACGCCCGATGAATCTCCGCCTCACCTGGGTCCAGCCGGAGGATCTGATCGGCCACGAGCTGCGGCAGCTGGCTTTGGAGGGGTACGACACCTCGTCGGCGCAGTCACGCTGGCTGGCCGCAGGCGGCCACTTGGCGCCGGAACGAGCGGGTGCTTCCCCGCAGTTGCCGAATCCGGCGCTGCGGGCGCTGGCACAACAGCTCCTGGACGAACTGTCCGCCCCGGCCCGGCCGGCAACTCCAGCCCGGCCGGCGTTTGAGGCCATCCGGACGCAGTTCGGCTCCGGGGGCCCGGGGACGCAGCCCCCGGTTTCGGGAAGGGGCGAGGTGGGGGGAAGGGAAGTCCCACCCGCCCACCTGCACGCCGTACACGCAGCCTGGCTCGGCAGAGCAGCCGGCTGCCTCCTGGGCAAACCCGTGGAGAAGCTCCCCCTGCAAGGGATCCGACAGCTCGCGAAAGCCGCCGGCAACTGGCCGCTGCGGACCTGGTTCACGGAGAAGGGCGTCCCCCAGGACCTGCTCCACACCTTCCCCTGGAACAGAAGGAGCGCGAGCACCAGCCTCGCCGAGAACATCGACGGCATGCCCGAGGACGACGACCTCAACTACCCCCTCCTGGGCCTCCTCCTGCTCCAGCGCCACGGCCGCCACTTCACCACCATCGACGTGGCCAAGGTATGGCTCGACGAACTCCCCGCCGGCCGCACCTTCACCGCCGAACGCGTCGCCTACCGCAACCTGCTCGACGGCATCGAACCCCCGGGCACCGCCCGGCACCGCAACCCGTTCCGCGAGTGGATCGGCGCGCTGATCCGCGCCGACGTCCATGGCTGGACCAACCCGGGCAACCCCGAAGCGGCCGCCGAACAGGCCCGCCGCGACGCCGAGCTCACGCATACCGGCAACGGCGTGCACGGCGCCGAGTTCATCGCGGCGGTGATCGCCGAAGCCGCCACCGGCGCCGACGTCCACCGTTCCATCGAGGCCGGGCTCACCGTCGTACCGCCGCAGTCGCAGCTGCACCGGGCGATCACGCACGCGCGCCAACTGGCCCGGACGACAAAGGACTTCGACGCGGTCGTCGACGAACTCCACCGCACCCACGCGGCCCACCACTGGGTCCATGTCATCCCCAACGCGGCCGCGATCACCGCCGCCCTCACCCACGCCGACGGCGACTTCACCCACTCCGTCACCCGCGCCGTATCGGCCGGCTGGGACACCGACTCCAACGGCGCCACGGCCGGCTCGATCGCGGGACTCGTCGCCGGGCATCCCGACCGGCTGCCCGCGCGGTGGACCGACCCGTTGCGCAACCATCTCTCCACCACCGTCGCCGACTTCGACGGCATCGGCTTCGACACCCTCGCCCAGCTCACCTTCCGGGAGGCGACCCGATCATGAGACCCACCCCCCGTATCTCCGTACTCGGCTCCACGAACATGGACCTCGTCGCCTACGTGGCGAAGGCACCGGACCGCGGAGAGACCGTCACCGGACGGGAGTTCCGCACGGTCCCCGGCGGCAAGGGCGCCAACCAGGCGATCGCCGCGGCCCGCGCGGGCGGCGACGTCACGATGATCGGGGCGGTCGGCGCCGATGACTTCGGGGTGCGGCTGCGCGGTGCGCTCGGCGAGTCCGGCGTGGACACCGGCCGGCTGCGTACGGTGGAGGGCGCGAGCGGCACCGCGCACATCGTGGTCGACGACGAGGGCGGCAACGCGATCGTGGTCGTCCCCGGCGCCAACGCCACCGTCACCGGCCTCGCCCCCGGCGACGCGGAGGCCATCGAGGCCACGGGCACGCTCCTGCTCCAGCTGGAGATCCCCCTCGACGGCGTGCTCACCGGCGCGAAGACCGCCCGCGCCCGGGGCGTACGCACGATCCTGACCCCGGCGCCCGCCCAGCCGCTGCCGCCGGAACTGCTCGCCGCCACCGACCTGTTGGTGCCCAACGAGCACGAGGCCGCGACGCTGACCGGCCGCACCGACCCGTACGAGGCAGCCGAGGCCCTCCTCGAGCGGGTCCCGGAGCTGATCATCACGCTCGGCTCGGCGGGCAGCCTGTACGCGGACCGCTCCGGCACCCGGCTCACCGTGCCCGCGCCGCGGGTCAGGGCCGTGGACACGACGGGCGCCGGCGACACCTTCGTGGGTGCGCTGGCGGTGGGGCTGGGCGGGGGGGGCGCGATGCCGGGCGGGCTGGCCTGGGCCCCGGCGGCGCGATGCCGGCCGCGCTGGCCTGGGCCTCGGCGGCGGCCGCGCTGTCGGTCCAGCGCCCGGGCGCCTCGGCCTCGATGCCGGCCCGCGCGGACATCGACGCCGCCGTACGACCGTAAGAGCAACCCGTGCAAGAGAACCCCAAGGACCCCATGGCACCCCCTCCCCCGCTCGCCGGTCTGCGCGTCCTGGACCTGGCCACCCTGTTCGCAGGACCGCTCGCCGCCACGATGCTCGGCGACTTCGGCGCCGAAGTGATCAAGGTGGAGCACCCCCGCAAGCCCGACCCGTCGCGCGGTCACGGGCCCGCGAAGGAGGGGGTCGGCCTGTGGTGGAAGCTGCTCGGCCGCAACAAGCGGACGATCACCCTCGACCTCTCGACGAAGGGCGGCCGCGAGACCCTGCTCAGGCTCGCCGCGACCGCCGACGTGATCGTCGAGAACTTCCGCCCGGGCACGCTGGAGAAGTGGGGCCTCGGTTACGAGGAGTTGAGCGGCGCGAATCCGCGGCTCGTGCTGGCCCGGGTCACGGGCTTCGGCCAGTTCGGACCGTATGCGCACCGCCCCGGCTTCGGGACGCTCGCCGAGGCGATGAGCGGTTTCGCGGCGATCACCGGGGAGCCCGAAGGGCCGCCCACGCTGCCGCCGTTCGGCCTCGCGGACTCCATCGCGGGCCTCGCCACGGCGTACGCGGTGATGACGGCGCTGGCCGGGCGGCAGCGCACGGGCCGCGGCCAGGTGGTGGACATGGCGATCATCGAGCCGATCCTGACGGTCCTGGGCCCGCAGCCCCTCTGGTACGACCAGTTGGGCTTCGTCCAGCCGCGTACCGGCAACCGCTCCACGAACAACGCCCCGCGCAACACCTACCGCACGGCGGACGGCAGATGGGTCGCGGTGTCGACCTCCGCGCAGTCCATCGCGGAACGCGTGATGCACCTGGTCGGACGCCCGGAGCTGATCGCCGAACCGTGGTTCGCGTCGGGCGCGGACCGCGCCGCCCACGCCGACGTGCTCGACGAGGCGGTCGGCTCGTGGATCGCCACCCGCACCCGCTCCGAGGTGATCGCCGCCTTCGAGCAGGCGCAGGCCGCGGTGGCGCCGATCCAGGACGTACGGGATGTGATGGCGGACCCGCAGTACGCGGCCCTCGACACCGTCACCACCGTCGACGACCCCGAACTCGGTCCGCTGCGCATGCAGAACGTCCTGTTCCGCCTCTCGGAGACACCGGGCGGCATCCACTGGGCGGGCCGCCCGCACGGCGCGGACACCGACGAGGTGCTCGGTGAACTCGGCCTGTCCGCGGGCGAGATCGACGAGCTGCGCACGGAGGGCGCCGTATGACCGCGAAGATCCCGCTGACGTGGCTGTACGTGCCCGGGGACCGACCCGAACGCGTCGCGAAGGCCCTCGTGGCCGGAGCGGACGTGGTGATCGTGGACCTGGAGGACGCGGTCGCGGCGGACCGCAAGAGCTATGCGCGGGCGGCGACCTCGGAGCTGCTCTCGGACCGCCACCACGTCCCGGTCCATGTGCGGGTCAACGCCCTCGACGGCCCGCTGGCGCGGCTCGACATCGAGGCGCTCGCGGACCGCCCGGGCCTGGCGTGCCTGCGTCTGCCGAAGGTGACCGCCCCGTCCCAGATCACCCGGGTCGCCGAACTGGCCGGCTCTCCCCCGCTGTTCGCGCTCCTCGAATCGGCCCTGGGCATCGAGTCGGCGTACGCGATCGCGACGGCCCACCCGTCCCTGACCGGTCTCTCCCTCGGCGAGAGCGACCTGCGGGCGGATCTGGGGACCGCCGCGGACACGGGCCTGGACTGGGCCCGCTCGCGTGTGGTGTGCGCGGCCCGTGCGGCGGGCCTGGCGCCCCCGCCCCAGTCCGTGCACACCGACCTCTACGACAGAGACGGACTCGCGGCGTCCTGCGCGCGCGGCCGCGCCCTGGGTTTCCTCGGCCGCGCGGCCATCCATCCCAGCCAGCTCCCGGTGATCGAGCGGGCGTATCTGCCCACCGCGGAGGAGATCGCGGCCGCGCGGGACATCACCAAGGCGGCGGCCACCGACGCGGGCGCGCTGGCTCTGCCGGACGGCCGCTTCGTGGACGCGGCCGTGGTGGCGGGCGCCCGCCGCACCCTGTCCCTGGCCGAGCACCGACCGCCCCCGTAATCCGGTTGGTCCCGGCCACGACCGCGCATACGCTGCCGCGGTGATACCCGTCTCAGAACATCTCCACGACGCCACCGGCCGCACGGTGACCCTGCACGAGGTCACGGCGGCCAACTGGCGGACCGTCGCCGACATCGCCCCGCTGGACTCCCAGCACGCCTTCGCGCCGGCGCTCGCGGCCCGCTACCTTCTGCTCTCGCTCCTTGAGGACGTGTGGCACTCCCTGGCGATCCACGCCGACGACACGGTGGTCGGCCACGTCATGTGGGCCCGCGACGAGGACGGTTCGCACTGGATCGGCGGCCTCCTCATCGACGCCACCGAACAGGGCAAGGGCCTGGCCCGCACGACGATGCGGACCCTGCTTCCCTGGCTCGCCGCCCACCCGGGCCACTTCACGACCCGCCTCTCGTACGACCCGGCGAATATCGCCGCGGCACGTCTGTACACCTCGCTCGGATTCACGCCCACGGGGGCGGAGGAAGACGGTGAGGTCGTGGTCGAACTGACGGGCGAGAAGGGGCCGGACGCCGGCTAGCCCCTCGCTACGCTGCGCCGCATGAACATAGTGATCCCGCTCTTCGACCGCTTCGAGCCGCTCGATGCGATCGGGCCGTACGAGATGCTCGGCTACCTGCCCGGTGCCACCGTGCGCTTCGTCACCGCCGAACCCGGCCTCGTACAGGACGTGTTGGGCTCCCTGCCGGTCCAGGTCACGACGCGGTACTCCGAGGTGGAGCGGTGCGATGTGCTGCTGATCCCGGGCGGGGGCAGCTTCCTGGCGATGGTCGACGACCCGGAGTTCCTCGACTGGGTCCGCCGGATCCACGGCGCGACCCGCTTCACCACCTCGGTCTGCACCGGTTCCCTGGTGCTCGGCGCCGCGGGCCTGCTCGACGGCCTGCCGGCGACCACCCACTGGGACGCGGCGGCGGACCTGGAAGCGTACGGAGCCGTGTACACCGCCGACCGCGTGGTCCGCCAAGGCCGCGTGATCACCTCGGCCGGCGTCTCCTCGGGGATCGACATGGCGCTCCAGCTCTCCGCGCTGCTCACGGACGACCTGACGGCCCAGGCCATCCAGCTCTACACGGAGTACGACCCCGAGCCCCCGTTCGCCTCGGGCTCGGTGGCCAAGGCGTCGGCGGAGATCATCGCCCGGGCGCGCACGCTGGGCTGAGCATGCGGTCGACGTCTGCAGGCGACGCGGTGGTAGCACGCACAAGGGTCCCCTCGAGCCGAGTGGTGCGGGGGGGCCCCCCCCGT
>NZ_JAEIMH010000054.1:54176-60164 GCF_016464295.1 Streptomyces sp. N35
CGAACCGGATGGTTCGGCGGCCCTCGGCACGTAACAGACGGTCAGCTCTTGGCGGACCCGGCCTCGTCCTTGGCCTCAGCGTCGGTATCGGTGCCGGCATCCGTATCGGAAGAAGCCCCGGCGTCCTTGGACAGCTCGACCTTGTCGGAGTCGGCATCTTCGTCCGCCCCGGCCGACGCACCGTCCGAGGAAGCCTCGTCCGAGGACGCTCCGTCCCGGTCCGGCTCCACCACTTCCTCGCGCCCCGGCCGCAGCCGGGCCGACACCACCATGTAGACGACGGCGAGGACGAAGACGACGATCGACGTCCACACGTTGAACCGCAGCCCGAGCACATCGTTGAGCTGGACGTCGTCCACGCGCATGTACTCGATCCAGCCGCGCCCGACGCAGTACGCGGCGACGTACAGAGCGAACGCGCGGCCGTGCCCGAGCTTGAAGCGACGGTCCGCCCAGATCACGAGCAGCGCCACGCCGATGCACCACAGCGACTCGTACAGGAACGTCGGGTGGTACGTGCCCGGCACCCGCCCGCCGTCCGAGCGCGTGATCTCCAGCGCCCAGGGCAGGTCGGTCGAGCGCCCGTACAGCTCCTGGTTGAACCAGTTGCCCCAGCGGCCGATCGCCTGCGCGATGGCGATGGCGGGGGCGAGCGCGTCGGCCCAGGCCGGCAGCGGGATGCCACGGCGCCGGCAGCCGATCCACGCGCCGAGGCCGCCGAGGGCGATGGCGCCCCAGATACCGAGGCCGCCCTCCCAGATCTTGAACGCGTCCACCCAGTCACGGCCCTCACCGAAGTAGAGGTCGTTGTCGGTGATCACGTGATAGAGGCGGCCGCCGACGAGGCCGAAGGGCACGGCCCACACGGCGATGTCCGCCACCGTGCCGGGCTTGCCGCCGCGGGCGACCCAGCGCTTGCCGCCGATCCATACGGCGACGAAGACACCGATGATGATGGCGAAGGCGTAGCCGCGCAGTGGGAGGCCGAAGAGGTCGAGTTCACCCTTCGACGGGCTGGGGATCGATGCAAGGATTTCCATGGCGGGGTCGACGCTACCCTGCCGACTCCCGTGTGCGGCAATCCACCCGGCCTAACGGCCTGATAACGGGTGCGGCCCCGTCCCACGGGACGAGGCCGCGATGACGGCTCCGTACTACTTCGCCGCCTCCTCCACCTTCTTCTTCAGCTGCTCGGGCGTCAGCGGGTTCTTCTGGTCCGCGAAGATGTTCTTGCCGTCGAGCAGAACGGTCGGCGTGCCGGTGAACTTGCCGTCGCGGAACGCGTCGTTGGACTTGTTCACCCAGCTCACATGCTTGCCGTCCTCGACGCAGCTCTTGAAGTCGGCGGTGTCGAGGCCGTCGACCTCCTTCGCCAGCTCGAGCAGCCGGGCGTCCTTGCCGAACGCGTCGTCCGTCTCCGGCGGCTGGTTCTTGTAGAGCACGTCGTGGTACGGCGTGAACTTCCCGGCGTCCTGGGCGCAGGCCGCCGCGTTCGCCGCGTTCACCGAGCCCGTGCCGCCCATGTTCCCGTCGATGATCGTCGCCAGGTGGTAGTCGACCTTGAGCTGCCCCTTCTCGGTGAGCTCATGGATGGTCGGGCTGTACTGCGTCTCGAAGGAGGCGCAGGCCGGGCAGCGGAAGTCCTCCCAGATGGTGAGCGTGGACTTGGCGCTGTCCTTGCCCACCGGAATCGCCAGACTGTCCTTGCCGCTCGCGCCGGAAGGCGGCACCACAGGACCGGACGCGTCCTTCTTGTCACCGCCCGCATTGGCCGCGATCACTCCGGCGATCGCGGCCAGGCCCAGCACGCCTACCACTGCGGCGGTCACGATCAGCGCACGTCGGCGCTTGTCGCGGGACTTCTGCTGTTCCCGCTCCTGTGCCAGCCGGTCGCGGGCGGCACGCTTTCCCTCACGGTTCTTCTCGCTCACATTCCGCAAACGAACCGGGGAGGCACGAGCGTGCCTCCCCGGCTGGATGTCCACCCGTATGGATGAGCGCTTCCGCGATCAGTCCCTCTTGGCGCGTACACCTTCCGCCAGCTCACCCGCGAGCCGTCGTACGGCGGCCACGCCCGCCGCCTCGTCCTCGGCGTCGAGCATCAGCTTGACGAAGGCCGAGCCGACGATCACGCCGTCCGCGAACTGGGCGACTTCCGCCGCCTGTTCGGCGTTGGAGACGCCGAGGCCGACGCAGACCGGCAGGTCGGTCGTGGCCTTCGTACGGCGCACCAGGTCCTCGGCCGCCTCGCCCACCGACTCGCGCGTCCCGGTGACGCCCATCAGGGACGCCGCGTAGACGAAGCCGGAGCCCACCGTGGTGATCTCCTCGAGGCGTGCGTCCTTGCTGCTGGGCGCGACCACGAAGACCGTGGCGAGGTCGTGCTTGGCGGCGTGCTCCCTCCAGAGCGCCGACTCCTGGACCGGCAGGTCGGGCAGGATGCAGCCCGCGCCGCCTGCCTCGGCGAGCTCGGCCGTGAAGCGCTCGACGCCGTAGCGGTCGATCGGATTCCAGTACGTCATGACGAGGACGGGCTTGCCGGTCGCCTCGTGGGCTTCGCGGACCGTGCGCATCACGTCGGCGATCTTCAGGCCGTTCTTCAGCGCGATGTCGTCGGCGGTCTGGATGACCGGGCCGTCGAGCACCGGGTCGCTGTAGGGAAGGCCGACCTCGACGATGTCCGCGCCGCCGTCGAAGGCGGCCTTGACCGCGTCGATCCCGCCGTCGACGGACGGGAAGCCGGCGGGCAGATAGGCGATGAGGGCCGACCGGTTCTCGGCCTTCGTCTGCGCGAGGGCCGCACTCAACAGCTCGATGTTCCCGCTCACTGTGCTTCTTTCGTTCGCTTCTCCGCCCGAGCGGCGCAGAGGTGCGGGCATCGTGGTCGTCTGCGGCCCGGCGGCCGCTCGTGCGTCGCTCACTGCGCGTCCCCCGCCTGCTCGTCGTAGTAGCCGAAGTACCGCGCGGCCGTGTCCATGTCCTTGTCGCCGCGGCCGGACAGATTGACGACCATCAGGCCGTCCTCGCCCAGCTCCCGGCCGATCCTGAGCGCACCCGCGAGGGCGTGCGCGCTCTCGATGGCCGGGATGATGCCCTCGGTCTGCGAGAGCAGCCGCAGCGCCTGCATCGCCTCGTCGTCGGTGACCGGGATGTACTCGGCGCGCCCCGAGTCCTTCAGATACGCGTGCTCGGCGCCGATGCCCGGGTAGTCGAGGCCGGCCGAGATCGAGTACGGCTCGATGATCTGGCCTTCCTCGTCCTGGATCACGTACGAGCGCGAGCCATGGAGGATGCCGGGGTCGCCCGCGGTCAGCGTGGCCGCGTGCTCGCCGGAGTCGACGCCGTGGCCGCCGGCCTCGCAGCCGACGAGCCGTACTTCGGCGTCATCGAGGAAGGCGTGGAAGAGGCCGATCGCGTTGGAGCCGCCGCCGACGCAGGCGATCGCCGCGTCGGGCCGGGGGGCCGCGCGCCCCAGGATCTGGCGGCGGGCGCCGGCGCCGGGGGCGCGGACCCGCGGCCGTACCGAACAGGTAGTGGGTGCCCTCGACGTTGGCGACCCAGGCGCGGAAGGCCTCGTTCACCGCGTCCTTGAGGGTGCGCGAACCGGACTTCACGGCGATGACCTCGGCGCCGAGCATCCGCATGCGAGCGACGTTCAGGGCCTGGCGCTGGGTGTCGATCTCGCCCATGTAGACGGTGCATTCGAGGCCGAAGAGCGCACAGGCGGTCGCGGTGGCGACACCGTGCTGGCCCGCGCCGGTCTCGGCGATCACCTTGGGCTTGCCCATGCGCTTGGTGAGCAGGGCCTGGCCGAGCACATTGTTGATCTTGTGCGAGCCGGTGTGGTTGAGGTCCTCGCGCTTGAGGAAGACCCGCCCGCCGCCCGCGTGCGACGCGAAGCGCGGCACCTCGGTGAGGGCGCTCGGGCGGCCCGTGTAGTTGACGAGCAGTTCGCTGAGTTCACGGGCGAACTCGGGGTCCTGCTTGGCCTTCTCGAACTCGACGGCCACTTCGTCCACGGCGGCGACGAGCGCCTCGGGAATGAACTTGCCGCCGAACTTCCCAAAGTAGCCCTCGGAAGTGGGGACTTGGCCTTCGGGCTCGGGGATGAAGAATGTGCCGATCTCGGCGGATCCGCTGTTTTCGCTGGGCATGACGAGATGCTCCTACGTCGGGGCGCGCTCGCCCCGGATGTCGGGTTTGCGATGGAAAGGGTACGGGGGAACGCCCGACCGCGCCGCCACCACAAAGGCACCGGCACCGGCTACGGGCGGAAAGTCCGCCCGCGCCATCGCATCCCGTTGATCTGACCGGGCTCGGCCCCGATCACGTAGCGCACCCGCCGCCCGTGCACCCGACGCGCGGGCGCCCGGCAGCCGCGCGGGCGGCAACCGGGTGCGAGACGTCGGGCGATGGGCATGGTGCGGGTCAGCCCCGTCCGTGGCGCAGGGCCGGGTGGGCGCCGGCGGCGACCAGGTCGACCACGGCGGACCGCGGGTCCTTGCCGGTGACCAGGGACTCGCCGACGAGCACGGCGTCGGCGCCGTCGTTGGCGTACGCGATCAGGTCGTGCGGACCGCGGACGCCGGACTCGGCGATCTTGACGATGTGGTCGGGGATCTCGGGGGCGACGCGCGAGAAGGTGTCGCGGTCGACCTTGAGGGTCTTCAGATCGCGGGCGTTCACGCCGATGATCTTCGCGCCGGCCTCCACCGCACGCTCGACCTCGTCCTCGTCGTGCACCTCGACGAGCGGCGTGAGCCCGATGGACTCGGCGCGCTCGATCAGCGAGACCAGGGCCTCCTGGTCCAGGGCGGCGACGATCAGGAGCACCATGTCGGCCCCGTACGCACGGGCCTCCCACAGCTGGTACGCGGTGACGATGAAGTCCTTGCGCAGGACCGGGATGTCCACCTTGGCGCGCACGGCCTCCAGGTCCGCGAGCGAGCCGCCGAAGCGGCGCTCCTCGGTGAGCACGGAGATGACGGCGGGGCCGCCCGCCTCGTAGTCGGCGGCGAGCCCGGCCGGGGCGGCGGACGCGGGCGGCGCGCCCTTGGGCGGGCTGGGGCGCTTGACCTCGCAGATCACCTTGACGCTGTCGCCGCGCAGGGCCGCGACCCCGTCCTTCGCCTGGGGGGCCTTCGCCGCACGCTCCTTGAGCTCGTCGAGGCTGACGCGCGCCTGCCGTTCGGCGAGGTCCTCGCGGACGCCTTCGATGATCTCGTCGAGCACACTCACGCGAGTGGTCCCCTTCCATTGCGGCGGACATGACGGCGGTCGCCCGCCCTGTCGGTCCGGGCGGATGCCCCGGTCGGTGAAACGGTGTTCCGGGGGCCACTGCGATGGTATCCGCAGAAGGGCGAAGGCCCCGCATCCGGTTGACGGCGGTCCCACTACCTGGACGTTTGCGTCCAGGGTCACAGGCGGTTCATGGGTGCAGGAAAGATCCGAACGGCAGATTCCGTACGACGGTGAAGACGGCGAGCAACCCGCCGAACGCCCACGCGTACGACGAGCGGATCGTGAAGCCGGAAGGCCCGCCGCGCCAGGCACGCCGCATCCACAGGACCCAGACGAACGCGGCGATGACGAAGCCGATCACGGCCATGACGTTCGCGCCGAGCGCGGCCGGCAGATCGCCGTGCACGAGGGCGTGCACACAGCGCAGCCCGCCGCAGCCCGGGCAGTACAGACCGGTCGAGGCGAGCAGCGGGCAGGTCGGATAGTGGCCGGACTCGTTGGGGTCGACGGCGCCGACATACGCGACGGCCGCGGCGGTGGCGCCGAGCGCGGCCACCGGTGCGAGCAGCCGCCGCGCACGCGACGCTCCCGTACGGGGTGCGGCGGTCTGCGGGGCCCACTGCTGCGGTCCTGGCGGCTGCGCGGTGCGTTCTGCGGTCACTCCCGCATTCTGCCCCGCCCCCGGCCCGCGCGCCCGGGCGGCACAGACGGGGGGGGGGGGGGGGGGGGCGGCGGGGGGGGGCCCCC
>NZ_JAEIMH010000054.1:60174-65878 GCF_016464295.1 Streptomyces sp. N35
GGGACCGTTCCGAAGAAGGTCCCGCCCCACCGCCGTACGAGAAGTGCTCAGCCCTCGTTCACCAGGATCTGGCGCTTGGGCTTCTGCCCCATGCCCGCGGCGCGCATGGCACCACCGATCACACCGCCCGCGGCGATGACGATCATGCCGGCCCAGAAACCGATCGGGCTGTCCAGCACCATGAAGGCGCCGGCGACGCAGAAACCGACGAACGCGATGATCGAACCGACCCAGGCAGCCGGGGTGTGTCCGTGGTCATGGGCCATGACGTGCTCCTTGTTTCGTGCCCCTGGGGGTCCCCCTGCTCGAAGAGCTCGGGGGAGGTTGGTCCCGCGGATGAATCTCGAACGCTTGGCTTCATTGTCGCGCATGGCGGCGCGCGAACTGCGCGCGGCCCCGGAGTTGGTGTCGCGCCGCCGGCTCGCGGTCCCGGTGCCGATGGCGCCGGTGCGTCGCTAGCCGGTCGGGTCCTCGCCGCGGTCGAGGGCCTTCCACAGGTCCTCGGGGCGGTCCGGGTCGACCTTCTGCTTACGGGTACGAGGGCCGGAACCCCGCTCGTACCGGCCGCCCATCGCGGGCCAGCGGGAGCCGAAGCGCAGCGCGAGCAGGCCCGCGAGCAGCAGCAGCGCACCGCCCGCGCAGGCCACGTACGGCCAGACGCTGTGCGAGACGGCGGCGATCTGCGCGGTGGCGTCGCCGGTGGTGCTCGCGGCCTTCTCGTCGAGCGCGGCGGTGTCGGAGGCGCCGAGCAGAGCGGCGGCCACGATGCCGGCGCCGCTCAGGGCGAGCAGCAGCGAGACCAGGGTGCGGCCGCTGCGGCGTACGGCGAACACGGCGACGAGTGCGGCGAGGCCCACTATCGCGAGCGCCGCGGGCACGCCGGTCACATCGCTGCCGGTGGCGGTCTGGTGCAGCGCGCCGCCGACGGTCCGCGCCTCGCCCTCGGCCCACGGCTGACGCGAGGCGAGCAGCGTGACGGTCGCGCCGAGCGCGCCGAGCAGCAGGGCGGCGGCCAGGCTGCGGCGGCCGCCGGAGGTCCTGGCCTCGGCGTCCGGGGAGGTACGTGCCTTCGGTACAGCAGTCACGTGTCCACTATCCCTCACCGGCCGCCGAACCGTTCAGCCGGTTGGCCGTGTGCACCGCGCGCAGCACCGCGGCGGCCTTGTTGCGGCACTCGGTGTCCTCGGCGACGGGGTCCGAATCGGCGACGACACCGGCTCCGGCCTGCACGTATGCCACGTTGTCGCGGATCAGTGCGGTGCGGATGGCGATCGCCGTGTCGGAGTCGCCCGCGAAGTCGAGATAGCCGACGCAGCCGCCGTACAGGCCGCGGCGGGAGGGCTCCAGCTCGTCGATGATCTGCATCGCGCGCGGCTTGGGCGCGCCGGAGAGGGTGCCCGCGGGGAAGCAGGCGGTCAGCACGTCGTACGCGGTACGGCCTTCGGCCACGCGGCCCGTGACCGTCGAGACGATGTGCATGACGTGCGAGTAGCGCTCGATGGACATGAAGTCGACGACCTCGACGGAGCCGGGCTCGCAGACCCGGCCCAGATCGTTGCGGCCGAGGTCGACCAGCATGAGGTGCTCGGCGCGCTCCTTGGCGTCGGCGAGCAGCTCGTCGGCGAGCGCCTGGTCCTCCTGCGGAGTGGCGCCGCGCGGCCGCGTACCGGCGATGGGGTGGACCATCGCGCGGCCGTCCTCGACCTTGACCAGGGCCTCGGGGCTGGAGCCCACGATGTCGAAGTCCTCGAAGCGGAACAGGTACATGTACGGGGAGGGGTTGGTGGCCCGCAGCACCCGGTAGACGTCCAACGCGCTTGCCGTGCAGGCCGTTTCGAAGCGCTGCGAGGGGACGACCTGGAAGGCCTCGCCCGCGCGGATGCGCTCCTTGATGTCCTCGACGGCGTCCTGGTACTGCTCGCCGCCCCACAACGGCGCGTCGAACTCGGGGAGTTCGGACGGCGGAAGTACGGCGGGCGGCTGGGCGACCGCGCGCGACAGGTCGGCCTCCATGGCGTCGAGGCGGGCCACGGCGTCCGCGTAGGACTCGTCGACGCCGGTGTCGAGGTCGTTGTGGTTGATGGCGTTGGCGATCAGGACGACGCTGCCGTCCCAGTGGTCCAGGACCGCGAGATCGCTGGTGAGCATCATGGTCAGTTCGGGCAGCTTCAGGTCGTCGCGCTCGCCGGGGCCGATCTTCTCCAGGCGTCGCACGATGTCGTAGCCGAGGTAGCCGACCATGCCGCCGGAGAGGTGGGGCAGACCCGTCAGGGAAGCGTCCTCGGCCACGTCGTGCGGGGTGTGCAGGGTCTCGACCGTGGCGCGCAGCGCCTGCAGCGGGTCGCCGTCGACCGGGACACCGACCGGCGGGGTGCCCAGCCAGTGCGCCTGACCCGCGCGCTCGGTGAGGGTGGCGGCGCTGCGGACGCCGATGAACGAGTACCGCGACCAGGAGCGGCCGTTCTCTGCGGACTCGAGCAGGAACGTGCCGGGGCGTTCGGCCGCGAGCTTGCGGTAGAGCCCGACCGGGGTGTCGCCGTCCGCGAGAAGGCGGCGGCTGACCGGGATGACACGGCGGTCGGTGGCGAGCTTGCGGAACGTGTCGAGGTCCATGGCGGGGGTGGCCTTCGGTGGGAGCGTCAGGGCTGGGCGAGGGGCAGGACGTCGGCGTCGAAGCAGGTGCGGGCGCCGGTGTGGCAGGCGGCTCCGACCTGGTCGACCTTGACCAGGACCGTATCGGCGTCGCAGTCGAGCGCGACCGACTTCACGTGCTGGAAGTGGCCGGAGGTGTCGCCCTTGACCCAGTACTCCTGGCGACTGCGCGACCAGTAGGTGCAGCGCCCGGTGGTCAGCGTGCGGTGCAGCGCCTCGTCGTCCATCCAGCCCAGCATCAGCACCTCGCCGGTGTCGTACTGCTGGGCGATCGCCGGGACGAGCCCGTCGGGGCCCCGCTTGAGGCGGGCGGCGATCCGGGGATCCAAGGGGCTTGGCGTGCTGGGCGTGCTGGTCATGGGGCCCATTGTGCGGGATGGGGACAGTGCGCCGGGGCGCCGTCCGATGGCCGGACGTGCGGGCCCGCGGCGGGCCCGTGCCATGGCCGTTCGGACCGCCCGGACGTACCCTGGCCACCATGTCGACCCATGCCAAGCGTGAACGGCTGCTCCTCGCCGACCTGTTGGAGGCCGCGGGCCCCGAGGCGCCCACTCTGTGCGAGGGCTGGCAGACCCGGGATCTCGCCGCCCATGTCGTGGTCCGCGAGCGCCGCCCCGACGCGGCGGGCGGCGCGTTCGTCAAACAGCTCGCGGGGCGCCTGGACCGGGTGATGCAGGAGTACACGGACAAGCCGTACGAGGAGCTGATCCAGCTCATCCGCACGGGTCCGCCGCGCTTCTCGCCCTGGGCTCTGAAGCAGTTCGACGAGCTGACGAACACGGTCGAGTTCTATGTGCACGCCGAGGATGTGCGCCGCGCCCAGGAGGACTGGTCGCCGCGCCCGCTCGACCAGGTCTTCTCGGACGTGCTGTGGTCCCGTCTGGAGAAGGGCGCCAAGCTGGCCGGCCGCAAGGCGCCGGTCGGCCTCGTGCTGCGTCGCCCCGACGGTCGTACCGCGGTCGCCCACAAGGGTGTCCCGGTCGTGACGGTCACGGGTGAGCCCGGTGAGCTGACGATGTTCCTGCTCGGCCGGCAGGAGTCGGCGAAGGTCGAGGTCGAGGGCGACAAGGAAGCGATCGAGCGGCTGCAGGGCTCGAAGCAGCTCGGGATCTGAGGCGTACGGGCGTACGGGCGTACGAGGCGTACGAGGCGTACGAGGCGTACGAGGCGGGTCCGCGCAAGTCGCGGACGCCGCCTCGAGCGGTCAGGGAGCGGCCTTGGTGAGGCTGCACACGCCGTCCTCGCACCGGCGCTCCAGCCTGCCCCGCGAGACGGTCTGTACGAGGCCGACCGCCCAGCAGGTGGGACAGCCGCGGAAAGCGATCAGGGCCAAGGGGGCCGCGAGCAGGGCGGCCGGTCCGACGAGCGGCACGAGGGCGATCGCGCCGATGATCAGCCCGAAGCCGAGGGCCCCTCGCGCCAGGTGGCGGGGCACGGACTTGCTGGCGAAGTCCGGCTGCACGGTGTTCATGGTCGTCCTTCTCCTTCCGACGGCGGCTGCTCCAGCGCGTCCCGCAGGGCCGCGCGCGCCCGGTGCAGCCGGGACTTCATCGCCGCGGTGCTCAGACCGAGCGTCTGGGCGACCGCCTTGCCGGGCAGCCCCTGGACGTCCCGCATGATCAGCACCTGCCGCTGGTCACGCGGCAGGGCACCGACCGCCGCCGCGATCCGCTCCGCCTCCAGACGGCCCAGCACCGCGTCCTCGGCGGACGACTCCGGTGCGTGAGGTGCCGCCCGCACCGGCGAGGCGAGCGTCCGCAGCTGCCGGAGGCATTCGTTGCGGACGATCCGGAACATCCACGAGGCGAGCGCGCCCGTGGCCCGCAGGGTGCCGATCTTCCGGTAGAGGATGATCAGCGCCTCCTGCGCGGCGTCCTCCGCGTCCTGCGGCGAGGCGCACAGCGAGCGGGCGAACTTGCGCACGTGCGGCTGCGATTCCATGACGACGGTGGTGAGCGAGGTGAGGTCGCCGTCCTGCGCGGCCCGGATGAGCCGCGCGTCCGGCCAGGTGAAGCGTCGGTTCAACTCCGGCTCCTGTAACGCCGCATGAGATGCCAGCCGCACGCGCCCACGAGCAGGGCTCCGATCACGATGAGGGCAGTGATCATCCTTTACGTCTCCTCCTGGTTCCGCCCGGCCCCTTCGGCCGGTACACGGATGAGAGACGGGGAGGTGCGGAAAGGATTCACGTCCGGGCGAAGTTTTTCCGTCAGGCGTCCGTCTTCGCGCCGTCGGCCCGCGCCACGGCACGGGAGAGCTCCACGCGGGAGCGTACGCCCAGTGTCGCGAAGACATTGCGCAGGTGGTGGTCGACGGTACGCGGGCTGACGGACAGATGCCGGGCCACCTCGCGGTTGGTGGCTCCCTCGGCCACGAGTCGGGCGATCCTCAGCTGCTGCGGCGTCAACCTGCCGAGCCGGCCGGGGAGTTGGGACGCCGAGGCCTCGCCGGTCGCCCGGAGTTCCGCCGCGGCCTGGGCGGCCCACGCCCCGGCTCCGCACCGTTCGAAGGCGATGAGCGCGTCGCGCAGCGTGTCCCTCGCCTTGGCGGGCTGACGCGCGCGGCGCAGCCACTTGCCGTGCAGGAGCGCCGTGCGGGCCTGCTCGAAGTCGCCGTCCGCCGCCTCGTGCCGGGCCAAGGCCTCGGTGTAGAGGTCCGCCGCCTCGGCCGGGTGCGCTTCGGCGGCCAGCAGGGCCCGGCAGCGCAGGAGTTGGGCCGGGGCCTGCGGGTCATGTCCGAACCCCGCCCACACCGCGAACTCCTCCACCGCGGCCCGTGCGCCCTCGGCCCGCCCGGCCAGCACGGACGCTTCGACGAAGCACGGCACCACGAGCATCCGTATCGCGAAGTGGCCACGGCCGCGTCCGGGCGCGATCAGCGGATGCAGCCGGGCCGCCGCCTCCTGCGGCCGGCCCCGGGCCAGGTCCGCGCGGCCGAGCGCCCACTGGGCGAGCGTCGAGGTCTGTACGAGCCCGTGCCGCGCGGCGGGCCCCTCGGCGGCCGCCGCGGGCTCGGCGGCGGTGCGGGCGTCCTGGTGGAGGGGGGCGGCCAG
>NZ_JAEIMH010000055.1:0-2490 GCF_016464295.1 Streptomyces sp. N35
GCCTCCCCCGCCCGGGGGGCCCCGCCCCGGGGTCCCGCGCGGCCCCGGCCCCCCGCCCCGGGCCCCCCGGACCGCCCGGGCGCCGTTCTGGTGGCCGCCGACAGCGCCTCCGCCAGGCCGCCCAGCTCCACCGCCACGACCACGACCGGCTTCGCCGGACCCGCGGCCACGGTCTCGCGCACGGCCGCCGCGAGCGCCTCGCGGTCGGCGGCTTTGTCGCGCCCCTCCCGTACCCAGGGAATCGCCGTGATCACCACGGCGTCGCATCCGTCGTCCGCGAGCGCGCGGGACAGCGCGGCCCGGAAGTCCCCGGGCGTGGCCGAGGTCGTCAGGTCGATCGGGCGCTGCGGCCGCAGGCCCTGGGCAAGGCAGGCGTCGTAGGTGAGAAGCCCCAGGGACTCCGAGTTGCCGAGGATCCCCACGCGCGGCCCGGCCGGCAGCGGCTGCCCCGCGAGCAGCAGCCCGACGTCCACCAGCTCGGTGACCGTGTCGACCCGGATCACCCCGGCCTGGCGAAGCAGCGCCGAGACCGTGGCGTGCGGCAGCCGGGTGCCCGGCACCGCGTGCCCGGCCGGTGCGACCCCGCCGTGCCGCGCGCCCTGCACCACGACCAGCGGCTTGGCCAGCGCGGTGCGGCGCGCGAGGCGGGTGAACTTGCGGGGGTTGCCGATCGACTCCAGATACATCAGGACGACATCGGTGCGCGGATCGTCGTACCAGTACTGCAGCACGTCGTTGCCCGACACGTCCGACCGGTTCCCCGCGCTGACGAACGACGAGAGCCCGGCGCCGCGCCGGTGCAGTCCCGCGAGCAGCGCGATGCCGATGCCACCCGACTGGGTGAAGAGCCCGATCCGTCCCTGGGCGGGCAGCTCCGGCGCGAGCGAGGCGTTGAGCCTGACGTCGGGTGCGGTGTTGAGGACGCCGAAGGCGTTCGGGCCGATCAGACGCATGCCGTACGAACGGGCCTGGCGCACCAACTCCCGCTGGCGCTCCCGCCCTTCGGGCCCGGACTCGGCGTATCCCGCGGACAGGACCACGAGCCCCCGTACGCCCTTGTCACCGCACTCGGCGACGACGGCGGGCACCTGCGCGACCGGCACGGCGATCACGGCGAGGTCGACCGGTTCCTCGATGTCCCGTACGGAGGCGACCGCGGGCACCTCGTCAAGCGAGCCGGATGCCGCCGGGTTCACCGCGTACAGCCGGCCGGTGAAGCCGCCCCGCACCAGGCTCTGCAGCACGGTCCGTCCGACGCCGCCGGGCTGCCGGCCCGCCCCGATCACCGCGACGGACGCGGGGGCGAGCAGCCGCTGCACCGAGCGGGCCTCGGCGCGCTGTTCGCGGGCGCGCTGCACGGCGAGCGAGGCCTCGGTCGGTTCGAGGTCGAACTCCAGGCGGACGACGCCGTCCTCGAAGCTGCGCTTCTGGGTGTATCCGGCGTCCGTGAAGACCTTGATCATCTTGTTGTTGTTGGGCAGCACCTCGGCCGCGAACCGGCGGATGCCCCGCTCGCGGGCCACGGCGCCGATGTGTTCGAGCAGCGCGGAGGCCACCCCCCGCCCCTGGTGGGCGTCCTGCACGAGGAAGGCGACCTCGGCCTCGTCCGCGTCCCCGGACGCGGGCCGCCCGTTCTCGTCGATCCGGTCGTAGCGCACCGTGGCGATGAACTCGCCCGCCACGGTGACCGCGAGGCCCACCCGGTCCACGTAGTCGTGGTGGGTGAAGCGGTGCACGTCCTTGTCGGACAGGCGCGGGTAGGGCGCGAAGAAGCGGTAGTACTTCGACTCGTCCGAGACCTGCTCGTAGAAGCTGACCAGGCGCCCGGCGTCCTCGGTGGTGATGGGCCTGATCCGGGCGGTGCCGCCGTCGCGCAGCACGATGTCCGCCTCCCAGTGCGCGGGATACGACTGCTGCGCATCCTGAGCGGCGGGCTGTTGCGGCATCGGCTCCGGCGGCTGCTGCATGGGGCCAGGGTACGGGTCGCGCGCCCGCCGGGAGCGTTGCAGTCTAGGAAGACCTCGGGCAGCGGGCCGGGGGGACCGCGGGCGGCAGGCCCTAGGTCGGACGGGCTGCGGACCTTTGGCCTGCAGGACCATCCACCGCAGCATGAGAGACTGGTCTAGACAAGGCTTGAGTGAAATCTGAAGGGCAGCATCACATGGCTGAGCGCCGCGTCAACGTCGGTTGGGCCGAGGGCCTCCACGCCCGTCCCGCCTCCATCTTCGTCCGTGCGGCCACGGCCGCCGGTGTCCCCATGACGATCGCCAAGGCCGGCGGCAACCCCGTCAACGCGGCCTCGATGCTCGCGGTGCTCGGCCTGGGTGCCCAGGGCGGCGAGGAGATCGTGCTGGCTTCCGAGGCCGAGGGTGCGGACGCCGCGCTCGACCGCCTGGCGAAGCTGGTCGCCGAGGGCCTGGAAGAGCTTCCCGAGACCGTTTGATTCTCAGGGATTTCCGACTGAGCCGCTGCCACCGATTCGGTGGCAGC
>NZ_JAEIMH010000055.1:2500-3552 GCF_016464295.1 Streptomyces sp. N35
GTCCCGCCGCACCCCCCCCCCTGGGTTGTGGGGGTCCGTGACCCACTCGTTTCCACACCTATTCCGTGATGTATTTCTTCGCATACGAGAAATCGCATGCGGGCACACGAAACAGCCCCCCGCCGAATTCCCCCTCTTTGTATACGGACCGCTTGTTAAGCCCGGCCGCCCGCCATGTTTACGCGATGTTGCGAACCGCTCACACGCGCTGTCGGCGGCTGGCCGCGCAACCGGTGGGCACGGGTGGCGCGTTCGGTGTGCTGGGCGGTGAGCAGACGGGCACGATCGGCGTCGCCGCGGGCCACCGCGTCGACGATCGCGCCGTGTTCGGCCCAGGATTCGGCGGGCCGCTCCGGTGACTCCACCGCGTACATCCAGGCGATCTTGTGGCGCAACTGCGTGAGCAGGGTGATCAGGCCGGGGCTGCCCGAGGCCTGCGCGAGCGTCTCGTGGAACCAGCCGCCGAGGCTGCGCAGATCCTCGCTCTGCCCGCGTCTGGCCCGCTCCTGCCCCAGTCTCACCAGGCCGCGAAGCACCTTGAGGTGTGCCTCGGTGCGGCGCTGCGCGGCGCGTGCGGCGCCGAGCGGTTCGAGCAGCATCCGGACTTCCAGAAGATCGGCCGCCTCCTGCGCGGTGGGCTCGGCGACATGGGCGCCCGCATGCCGGCGGGTGACGACGAAGCCCTCGGCCTCGAGGGTGCGCAGGGCCTCGCGGACGGGGACCCGGGAGACTCCGTAGCGACGCGCGAGCACTTCCTCGGTGAGCCGGCTGCCGCGCTCGAAGACCCCGGAGACGATGTCGTCCCGGATGGCCGTGCATACCGACTGCGCGGGAATGCGCATGATCGAACCACCGCCTTTGCTGCCCACAAGTTACTCAACTGTCAGCGACTCTATTGCAGGCTCCCTCAATTCCCGGAAGAGTGGCGGGAATTCATGGGGTTGCATTTCGGCCCGAGTTGGGCCCTGCGGACAAAAGGGGAAGGGTCCGGGAGATGGCGGGGGCTTCGGGGCGGGTGGGGTGGGGCCTGGGGTAGGAGGTGGGGCCTGGGG
>NZ_JAEIMH010000055.1:3562-29558 GCF_016464295.1 Streptomyces sp. N35
ATGTCCGCCGGAGTGGCCCCCGGCGCAAAAAGGGGGGAGCCCCCGGCAGATCCGGGCCCCTTCGGGGCGACTGCGGTGCGCCGTGGGTCAGATGCTGACGCCGTGCGCGCGCAGATACGCGACGGGGTCGATGTCCGAGCCGTAGTCGGGGCTGGTGCGGGCCTCGAAGTGGAGGTGCGGTCCGGTGACGTTGCCGGTCGCGCCCGAGATGCCTATCTGCTGGCCGGGGGTGACCTGCTGGCCGACCGAGACGCCGATGGACGAGAGGTGGCCGTACTGGGTGTACGTGCCGTCGTTCATCTTGATCACGATGTTGTTGCCGTACGCGCCGCCCCAGCCGGCCTCGACGACGGTGCCCATGCCGACCGAGCGCACCGAGGTGCCGGAGGCGGCGTGGAAGTCGACGCCGGTGTGGCTGCCGGAGGACCAGACGGCGCCGCCGGCCTTGTAACCGGTGGAGACGTAGGAGCCGGCGATCGGCGTGGTGAAGGAGTTGAGGCGCTTGCGCTCGGCCTCGCGGGCGGCGCGCTCCTTGGCCTCCCGCTCCTCCTTGGCCCTGGCCTCGGCCTTCGCCTTGGCTTCCGCCTCGGCCTTGGCCTCGGCGGCGGCCTTCTCGGCCTCCTGCTGCTGAGCCTCGGCCTGGGCGTCGATCCGCTCGGTGAGGGTGTCACCGATGGAGACGGCCTTGGTGAGGCCGGTGTCCTCGACGGCGGACTTGGCGTCCGCGGCGTAGGCGGTGGAGCCGAGCGAGCCGATCACGCCGGTGGTGGTGAGGGCGGCGACGCCCGCGATGCTCGCCGTCTTGCGGCTGAGCGCGCTGGGACGACGGTGCTTCCCGGTGGCACGGGAGAAAGCCATGGAGCGGCGGTGTCCTTTCCTTCCTTCTCGCCTACCGGGTTAGCTGACGGGTTCGGAGCAGGAAGGTCTCCTACGGACGGCCGCCGGGCGGCTGTCCGATTCACCCCAGGGACTGCGTGTGGGTCCCCGGCTCCCCAGGCTCGCGCCTGACGGGGACTCGGCGATGACTGTTCGTTGCCGCGGATGCGGCGTACAGCGGACGAACAGCCGGACCGACGCTAAGCGGGACATCTTTCAATCAACAAACGGAATGGGCCTTTTGTAGCGCATGCCACAGGGCAGACCCTCAACCTCCGTACTAATTCGGACATAAAGGCATAACTCAAGAGAACAGGGACCCCGGAGGTCTCCGGGGTCCCTGTCGTCCGCGGCGGTCCCGACTGGCCCGTGACAACCGTCACTTCGCCGGGCGCGCCCCTCACTCAGCCCGTGACAACCGTCACTTCACCGATCCCGAGCGCCTTCACCGGCTCCGCGATCGCGGCCGCGTCGCCCACGAGCACCGTCACGAGATGGTCCATCGGGAACGCGCTGACGACCGCGGCCGTCGCCTCGACCGTGCCGGTCTCGGCGAGCATCCGGTACAACTGCGCCTGGAAATCGTCCGGGAGGTGCTGCTCGACCTGGTCGGCGAGCGTGTTGGCGACGGCCGCAGCCGTCTCGTACCGCAGCGGCGCCACACCCACGAGGTTCTGCACGGCCGTCTCACGCTCGGCATCGGTCAGGCCCTCGGCCGCGAGCGTACGCAGGACCTGCCACAGGTCTTCGAGCGCGGGGCCCGTATTCGGGGTGTCCACCGAGCCGCTGATCCCCAGCATCGCGGCGCCCGAACCGTCCGGCGCCGAGCGCAGCACCTGGCCGAAGGCCCGTACGCCGTACGTATAGCCCTTCTCCTCGCGCAGCACGCGGTCCAGACGGGACGTCAGGGTCCCGCCCAGGCAGTACGTGCCGAGCACCTGGGCCGGCCACACACGGTCGTGCCGGTCGGGGCCGATCCGCCCGATGAGCAGCTGCGTCTGGACGGCGCCGGGCCGGTCGACGATGACCACGCGGCCGGTGTCGTCGGCGGTGACCGGCGGCACCGGGCGCGCCTGCCCCGGCGTGCCCGTCCACTGGCCGAGGGTCTCGGCGAGCAGAGCGTCGAGGTCGGTGGCCGAGAGGTCGCCCACGATCACGGCGGTGGCGGTGGCGGGGCGCATCCACGCCTCGTAGAACTTCCGCACGGCCTCGGCGTCGATACGGCCGACCGTCTCCTCGGTGCCCTGGCGCGGACGCGACATACGGGCGGTCGCCGGGAACAGCTCCTTGTAGAGCTCCTTGGCGGCGCGGCGGGCCGGGTTGGCGAGCTCGTGCGGGATCTCGTCGAGGCGGTTGCGTACGACACGGCTGACCTCGCTGTCCGCGAACGCCGGTACGCGCAGGGCGTCGGCGATCAGTCCGAGCGCCTTCGGCAGCCGGGAGACGGGGACTTCGAGCGAGACCCGGACGCCCGGGTGATCGGCGTGCGCGTCCAACGTGGCGCCGCAGCGCTCCAGTTCGGCCGCGAACTCCTCGGCGCTCAGCTTGTCGGTGCCTTCGGAGAGGGCGCGCGCCATGATGGTCGCGACCCCGTCGAGGCCCTCCGGCTCGGCGTCAAGGGGCGCGGCGAGGAAGATCTCGACGGCGACGACCTGCTGGCCGGGGCGGTCGCAGCGCAGCACGGTGAGGCCGTTGGGCAGCACCCCGCGCTCGGGCGCGGGGAACGCCCACGGCTTGGCCTCGCCGGCCTGCGGCTGCGGGTGGAATTCCATGGTGGAGAGCTCGGTCACCGGCCCGCCTCCTCTTCCTCTACGTCACTGTCGTCGGCGTCGGCGTCGGCGTGCACGGGCTCGTACACGAGCACCGCCCTGTTGTCCGGGCGAAGGCGAGCCTTGGCCACGGCCTGGACCTCCTCGGCCGTGACCGACAGGACGCGGTCGACGGCGGTGAGGGCGAGCTGCGGGTCGCCGAACAGGACGGCATAGCGGCACAGTTCGTCGGCGCGGCCCGCGACGGTGCCGAGCCGGTCCAGCCACTCGCGCTCCAACTGGGCCTGGGCGCGCTCCATCTCCTCGGCCGTCGGGCCCTCGGCGGCGAACCGCGCGAGCTCCTCGTCGACGGCGGATTCGATGACCGGCACCTCGACATCGCCGGAGGTCTTCACGTCCAGCCAGCCGAGCGAAGGCGCTCCGGCCAGGCGCAGGAGACCGAACCCAGCGGCGACCGCGGTCTGGTCACGCCGTACGAGACGGTTGTAGAGCCGCGAGGACTCACCGCCGCCGAGCACGGTCAGGGCCAGGTCGGCGGCGTCGCACTCGCGGGTGCCGTCGTGCGGCAGCCGGTAGGCGGCCATCAGCGCGCGGGCCGGCACCTCCTCCTCGATCACCTCGCGCTTCTGCCCGCCGTGGATCTCCGGCAGCGCACCGTCGCGCGGCGGCTGCTTGCCGTCGTGGGACGGGATGGAGCCGAAGTACTTCTCGATCCAGGCGAGGGTCTGCTCGGGGTCGATGTCGCCGACGACGGAGAGCACCGCATTGTTCGGCGCGTAGTACGTACGGAAGAAGTTCCGCGCGTCCTCGAGCGTGGCCGCGTCCAGGTCGGCCATCGAACCGATGGGCGTGTGGTGGTACGGGTGGCCCTCGGGGTACGACAGGGCGGTCAGCTTCTCGAACGCCGTGCCGTAAGGGACGTTGTCGTAGCGCTGGCGACGCTCGTTCTTCACCACATCGCGCTGGTTCTCCATCGACTCGTCGTCGAGGGCCACCAGGAGCGAGCCCATCCGGTCGGCCTCCAGCCAGAGCGCGAGCTCCAGCTGGTGGGCGGGCATGGTCTCGAAGTAGTTGGTGCGCTCGAAGCTGGTCGTGCCGTTGAGCGAACCGCCCGCGCCCTGCACCAGTTCGAAGTGCCCGTTGCCCTTGACCTGGCCCGAGCCCTGGAACATCAGGTGCTCGAAGAGATGGGCGAGGCCCGTGCGGCCCTTGACCTCGTGGCGTGAACCGACGTCGTACCAGAGGCAAACCGCCGCAACAGGGGTCAGGTGGTCCTCGGAGAGCACGACGCGCAGGCCGTTGGCCAGCCGGTGCTCAGTCGCTGTCAGGCCGCCGGAGCCGGCCTCGGCGGTGGCCGTGTGACCCATGGGCATGTGGTCCCTTCGATCGCGGGGAATACGTGTGGGCGATGAGTTCTGTCACTGTATGCAAGCGCGCGGACATCCGGGTAAGTTCCCGCTCCCGCTCCGCCCACAGCGATCGCGATCAAGCGGCCGTGGCCGGGTCGACGTCCGCGTTGTCAGTGGCGCGGTCCACAATGGTCCGCGTCAGAGAACCGCACATGTAGGTGAAGGAGCCGCAGCAGCGATGGCCCGCCGCACTACGAAGACCCCGCCACCGCCGGACGACTTCGAGGAGAGGATCCTCGACATCGACGTCGTCGACGAGATGCAGGGCTCCTTCCTCGAGTACGCGTACTCGGTCATCTACTCGCGCGCCCTGCCGGACGCCCGCGACGGCATGAAGCCGGTGCACCGCCGGATCGTCTACCAGATGAACGAGATGGGGCTGCGCCCCGACCGCGGCTATGTGAAGTGCGCCCGCGTCGTCGGCGAGGTCATGGGTAAGTTGCACCCCCATGGCGACGCGTCCATCTATGACGCGCTCGTCCGCATGGCGCAGCCGTTCTCGATGCGGCTGCCGCTGGTCGACGGCCACGGCAACTTCGGATCGCTCGGCAATGACGACCCGCCGGCCGCGATGCGGTACACCGAGTGCCGGATGGCCGACGCGACCTCGCTGATGACCGAGTCCATCGACGAGAACACGGTGGACTTCACGCCCAACTACGACGGGCAGGAGCAGGAGCCGGTCGCCCTGCCGGCCGCGTATCCGAACCTGCTGGTCAACGGCGCGTCCGGGATCGCGGTCGGCATGGCGACCAACATGCCGCCGCACAACCTCGGCGAGGTCATCGCCGCGGCCCGCCACCTGATCAAGCACCCGGGCGCCGACCTCGAGACGCTGATGCGTTTCGTCCCCGGTCCCGACCTGCCCACGGGCGGCCGGATCGTCGGACTCGCCGGCATCAAGGACGCGTACGAGAGCGGCCGCGGCACCTTCAAGATCCGCGCCACGACCACGGTCGAGACCGTGACGGCCCGCCGCAAGGGCATCGTCGTCACCGAACTGCCGTTCACCGTGGGCCCCGAGAAGGTGATCTCCAAGATCAAGGACCTGGTCGGCTCGAAGAAGCTGCAGGGCATCGCCGACGTCAAGGACCTCACCGACCGTGCGCACGGGCTGCGTCTGGTCATCGAGATCAAGAACGGTTTCGTCCCCGAAGCGGTCCTCGAGCAGCTCTACAAGCTGACGCCGATGGAGGAGTCCTTCGGCATCAACAATGTGGCGCTCGTGGACGGCCAGCCGCTCACGCTCGGCCTCAAGGAGCTCCTCGAGGTCTACCTCGACCACCGCTTCGAGGTCGTACGGCGGCGCAGCGAGTTCCGCCGCACCAAGAAGCAGGACCGGCTGCACCTGGTCGAGGGCCTGCTCGTCGCGCTGCTCGACATCGACGAGGTCATCCGTCTGATCCGCTCCAGCGAGAACTCCGCGCAGGCCAAGGAGCGCCTGATGGAGCACTTCTCGCTGAGCGAGGTGCAGACGCAGTACATCCTCGACACGCCGCTGCGCCGGCTCACGAAGTTCGACCGGATCGAGCTGGAGTCGGAGCGTGACCGTCTGAAGACCGAGATCGCCGAGCTGACCGCGATCCTCGAATCGGACACCGAGCTGCGCAAGCTGGTCTCGGGCGAACTGGCCGCGGTGGCCAAGAAGTTCGGCACCGACCGCCGTACCGTGCTCCTTGAGTCGGCGGGCGCCCCCGCCTCCGCGGTCCCGCTCGAGGTCGCGGGCGACCCGTGCCGGGTGCTTCTCTCGTCGACGGGCCTCCTCCCCCGTACGGCCAATGGCGAGGGCTCCTTCGCCGCCCGTGCCAAGATGCCAAGCGGGTCAAGCACGACGTGATCGTCTCGTCGGTGCCGGCCACCCAGCGCGGCGAGGTCGGCGCGGTCCTCTCCTCGGGCCGGCTGCTGCGGCTCCAGGTCATCGATCTGCCCCAGCTGCCGGACACGGCCTCGGCGCCCAACCTTTCGGGTGGTGCCCCGATTTCGGAGTTCCTCCCGCTCGAGGACGACGAGAGCCTGATCTGTCTGATGACGCTCGACGAGTCCTCGCCCGGCCTGGCGCTGGGCACGGCACAGGGCGTGGTCAAGCGCGTCGTCCCGGACTATCCGTCCAACAAGGACGAGCTCGAGGTCATCACCCTGAAGGACGGCGACAAGATCGTCGGCGCGTGCGAACTGCGCACCGGCGAGGAGGACTTGGTCTTCATCACCGATGACGCCCAGTTGCTGCGTTACCAGGCCGCGCAGGTCCGTCCGCAGGGCCGGCCGGCCGGCGGTATGGCGGGCATCAAGCTGACCGAGGGCGCGAAGGTCATCGCGTTCACGGCGGTCGACCCGGCGGCGGACGCGGTGGTGTTCACCATCGCGGGCTCGCGCGGCACCCTGGACGACTCGGTCCAGACGACGGCCAAGGCCACCCCGTTCGACCTCTATCCGCGCAAGGGCCGCGCCACGGGCGGCGTCCGGGCGCAGCGCTTCCTCAAGGGCGAGGACTGTCTGTCCTTCGCCTGGGCGGGTCCGGTGCCTGCGAAGGCGGCCCAGCGCAACGGCACACCGGCCGAGCTCCCGGAGCTCGACCCGCGCCGCGACGGCTCGGGCATCTCACTGGGCAAGCCGGTGGCGGCGGTTTCCGGACTGGTCTAGCCGACGACCGCACGAGGGCCGGACTCAGGCGTCAGCCGGGTCCGGCTCTTGGCCGTTCGGCTCTACGTCGTTCGGCTCTGCGTTGTGGGCCGCTCGTCGCTCGGCTCTGCGTCGTCAGGCCGCTCGCCGTCCAGTCCCTCGGCGTTCAGCCCTCGACGTCCGGCTCTTCATTGGCCGGCTCTTCGTCGTCTGCTGGGTGCTCGGCCTCTTCCGCACCGTCCCGCCGTACGAAACGCAGCACGCCCCACATCGTCTCGGGCCGGACATCCTGCGGTACGTCGTCGGCGCAGCGCTCGAGTCCGGCCTCCAGCCCGGCCACATCGATCCCGGCCCCGATCAGGACGAGTTGGGTCAACCGCTCCTCATCCGCGCCCCACGGTTCGGGCGTGAACCGCAGAAACCGGCCCACCGCGTGCAGGGCGTACCGGTTGTGCGGATCGTGCGCCCCGAAGTCGACGAACCCCTTGATGCGGTACAGACCGACAGGCCGTGCGTCGAGGAAGTCCAGCAGCCGCCGCGGGCTCATCGGGGTCCGAGCCGTGAACGAGACGGTCTCGTAGCCTGCGTGCAGGTGACCGCCGTGGTCTTCCTCAGGGTGCGCGTGCCCCTCGTCCTCCTCCCGTACGTCGTCGAAGGACAACTGCCCGATCCGCTCCGCACTCGGCCGCCGCTCGAAGAGCAGCTCCGGATCGATCCGGCCGTACGAGGCCTCGACGACGGCGGCCGTCGCACCGGTCGCGGCCAGTGCACCCCCCAGACGCCCGAGCGCCTCGGGGTTGGTCCCGTCAACCTTGTTGGGCACGATCAAGTCGGCGGGCACCAGATGCCGTTCGAGCTCCGGATGCCGCTCCCTCGTGGCCTCGAACTCGGCGGCGTCGACCACCTCGACGAGCCCGCCGTACACCGCGTGCGGGTTCTCGCTGGCGAGCAGCATCCGCACCAGCTCCTGCGGTTCGGCAAGCCCGCTGGCCTCGATCACGATGACGTCGAGTCCCACCGACGGGTGGGTGAGCTTCTCCAGATACGTATCGAGTTCGCTGCCGTCGACGGCGCAGCACAGACAGCCGTTGCCCAGCGAGACGGTGGAACCGACCTGTCCGGAAACGGACATGGCGTCGATCTCGATCGCGCCGAAGTCATTGACCACCACGCCGACCCGGGTGCCGCCGCTGCCTCGCAGGAGGTGATTGAGCAGGGTGGTCTTTCCTGCCCCGAGAAAACCGGCGAGGACGACCACGGGAATCTGCCGCCCGGCCTCCGGATTCTGCCGCTCGGTCACGCTGCGCCTTTCGTACGGCGTCGGTTCGAACCGGAACAGCATAGGCAGGGCCTCACTCGAGGCACTCGGGGCCCTGTGAGCCGGTCCATCCGGCACTGAGTGCAGACTTTTGCCCGAAGTAAACGATTGTTCGCACCCCGTGCGGGGCAATGAAACTGCACGGCGCATGTCACGACATCAGTACGCGACTGTGCGCCGTCCTCTCCGCCCTCCCGCCGACCAGAGCCGCTCGGCACCCTGGGGGGTGGCAAGCGCACCGCCCACCGCTCGCCGGTCCCGCTCCCCTGTCGCCCCGCACCCGACGGCCGGCGGACGGTCGCCTGAATCGAGGGTTGACATGGCCACACGGAAGTCTGGGGTCCTCCGGCTGTTGTCGGTCACCCTGGGGGGAATCACGGCCGGCAGTGCCGCTCTCGCCGCGCTGCACCCGCGGAAGCCGAACCCGGCGCTGCAGCGCGAACTCCTCGACCAGCAGCGGGAGCTGATCGACCAGCAGCGGGAGCTGCTCGACCATCTGCGCAGTCAGCATCTCCACGCCCGGCTGATCGCTCAGCAGCAGCTCCAGCTGGACCTCTTGGAGAAGGTCCTGCGGGATCCCTCGCTCGCCGCCGTGTTCGATCTGCACGAGGGCGAGGCCAGCGCCGAGCGGCGCCGGCAGTACCTCGTCGCCAACGCCATGTACACCAACGCGCTGCTCGCCTGGAGAATCGAGACGATCACCAAAGAGGGCTTCCTCGGCTATGTGCGCGGCATGCTGCAGAACCCGGTCTTCCGCGAGTACTGGGACGCCACCCGCAAGCAGCGCCTCACACTCGACGACTCCGACGAGGCCCGGATGGGGCGCGAGGTGGACGAGCTGGCGGAGCAGTTGAACGAGTCCGAGTCGGACGAGTGGTGGGTCGTGGGACGGCCGGGTGTCTGAGGGGGCACTTGTCGGCCGATTCACTCGCAGGAGCGAGCCAGTCTTAGCCAAATTTGGCCGAACCGGAGGGGCTGGCCAGACCTCTTGGGGTACAAGTTGCCCATGTCAGCCAGCGCCCACAGTTGGCCTAAAGTGATCCATGTGACGCGATCACAGGTTTTCCTTGCCCGGTGACTCATCCTGATCCCGTGGTCCGCCGCCGTATCGGCGCGTCTCCTGCACAGCGCGGAAGCCTCAGCGGAAGCAACTGCCCCGACATCTTCGAGTTGTCGGACGGCTCCTTCGCGATCATCGGTACCGACCGTACCGACCTCCTCGAAGGCAGCCTGCCTGCCGACGCGTCGCGCGGCGCACACGAGCGCATCGTGGTCATCACGCGCGAGACCTTGCTGAGGGCCAAAAGTGATATCCCCGAAGCCTGACCGTTCCCACGGTCAGGCTTTCCCCTCTCTCGCTCCCCGTTCCTCCAGGCCCGGTATTCGCCCTCCGAGCGTCGGATACCGGGCCTTCGCATGCGTACGAGGCACGACCACCCGAGATACGCGGCGTCACCCGAGATACGCGGCGTCACCCCAGGTACGCCGCGTCACCCGAGTACCGGCACCTGGACGGGCGGTTCCGCCCCCACATACCTCGCCGCAGGGCGAATGATCTTCGAATCCTGGGCCTGCTCAAGGAGGTTGGCGCTCCAGCCCACCACCCGGGCCGCCGCGAACGTGGGCGTGAACATCTCGCGCGGCAGGCCGCACAGCTCCATGACCACACCCGCGTAGAACTCGACATTGGTGTGCAGCTCGCGACCCGGCTTCAGCTCCGCCAGGATCGCCTCCACCTGGCGCTCCACCTCGATCGCGAACTCGACCAGCGGGCCGCCGAACTCCCGGGCGATGCCCCGCAGCATCCGCGAGCGCGGGTCCTCCGTGCGGTACACGGGGTGGCCGAAGCCCATGATCCGGTCGCCGGCCAGGACCCGCTCCCTGATCCAGGGGTCGATACGGTCCGGCGTACCGATCGCGTCCAGGGTGTCCAGAGCCCGGCTCGGCGCTCCCCCGTGCAGCGGCCCCGAGAGCGCACCGACCGCGCCGACCAGACAGGCCGCCACATCCGCTCCGGTGGAGGTGATGACACGGGCCGTGAAGGTTGACGCATTGAATCCATGGTCGATCGTCGAGATCAAGTAACGCTCGATCGCCCTGGTACGCGACGCATCCGGTTCCGAACCGGTCTGCATGTAGAGGTAGTTGGCGGCGTACGAGAGATCCGTACGCGGCTCGATCGGCTCGAGCCCCTGCCCCAGCCGGTGCAGTGCGGTCAGCAGCGTCGGTACGACGGCACTCGCGGCCAGCGTGTCCGTGAGCCTCTGCTGCGGGGAGATGTCGTACACGGGACGGAAGCCCTTGGCCGCGCCGAAGAGCGAGAGCGCCGAGCGCAGGCCGGCCAGCGGGCCCGACAGGGCCGAAGCGCGGGCGATCGCGGGCAGGGCCGCGCGCACTTCGTCGGGCAGGGCGCGCAGGGCCGCCGTCCGCTCGGTGAAGGCCTGGAGCCGGGCGGCGTCCGGCAGTTCGCCGTGCACCATCAGATGCCATACGTCCTCGAAGCCGCGGCGCTCCGCGAGCTCCACGGCCGAGTACTGGCGGTAGTGGTAGAACCCCTCGCGGCCCCGTACGTCCCCGAGTGCGGTGTCCGTGACAACCACCCCGGCAAGCCCGCGCGGAACCTCGCCGATCAGACCTTGCGCCATCGTTCTGCTCCCCTCACACCGTCAACCCTGTCGCGCCGTCAACCCTGTCGCGGCCTCTGTCCTCAACTTGATTCGACTGTCTATCCTTGACTTCATCATTGTCAATATTGATTGAATCAATGCATCGAGATCGCGGATACGGTGACGCCATGAGCGGTGAGCAGGGCGGCAGCCGGCGGCTGTCCACCAAGGAGGCGGCGGAGCGGCTCGGCGTGAAGGCCGAGACCGTGTACGCGTATGTGAGCCGTGGGCTGCTCAGCAGCCGGCGGGAGGCGAACGGACGCGGGTCCACGTTCGAAGCCAAGGAGGTCGACGCGCTGGCCCGACGCAACACCCGTGCCGCCGCGGCGAGTTCGGCCGCGGGCGAGCTCGCCGTGAAGACCCGGATCACGCTGATCGAGAAGGACCGCTACTACTTCCGCGGGGTCGACGCGACCGAACTCGCCGCGCACTACTCGTACGAGCCGGTGGTCGAATGGCTGTGGACCGGTGTCCTGCGCGAGGACGCCCGGTTCACCGCACCCGAGGAGATCGTCGGCGCCGCGCGCCGGGCCGTACAGGCGCTGCCCGCGCACAGCGGGCCGATGGACCGGCTGGGGGGCGCCACCCTCGCCGCGGCCGCGGCCGATCCCCTCCGCTTCGACCTCGACGAGCAGGCCGTCCTCGGCACCGCCCGCGCCCTGGTGCCGACCCTCGTCGACGCCCTGCCCGCCGTGAGCGACTGGGCGCGCGACGACCACACCATCGCGGGCCGGCTGTGGCCGAGGCTCACCCGGCGCGCGCCCGACGGCCCCTGGATGAGCGCACTGGACAAGGCACTTGTCCTCCTCATCGACCACGACCTCGCCGCGTCCACGCTGGCCGTCCGGGTCGCGGCCTCGGCCCGCGCCCACCCGTACGCCGCGGTCTCCGCCGGACTCGGCGTGCTCGAAGGGCCCCTGCACGGAGCGGCCAGCGGTCTGGCACACCGGATGCTCACCGAAGTGCTCGACCGGGGCAGCGCCGCCGCGGTCGTGGCCGACCATCTGCGGGCGGGCCGGCGGGTACCGGGCCTCGGCCACCGCCTGTATCCGCGCGAAGACCCGCGCGCGCAGGCGCTGTTCGCGGCTCTGGCCGAGGTGCCGGAGGCACGTGAGGCGCTGGATGCGGCGCGCGACGTGGTGGCCACGACCGCGCGGCACACCGAGCTGTACGCCAACGTCGATCTCGCGCTCGCCGTACTGACGGTGGCGAGCGGGATGCCGCCGGAGGCGGGCGAGACCGTGTTCGCCGTGTCCCGCACGGCCGGCTGGATCACGCACGCCTTGGAGGAGTACGGCGAGCGGCCGCTGCGGATGCGCCCCAGCGGCCACTACACGGGAGCGCGACCACCGCAGCCCTTGCCGTAAGCCCGGTTTTCAGTCAACTCCGACGCACCGCAAGCAGAATGCAAAGCTTGCGCTAATCTTGCGCCCATGACGCGACGACTTGCTCAAGTGGCCAAGAAGGTCGGGGTCAGCGAGGCCACGGTCAGCCGAGTGCTCAACAACAAGCCCGGCGTCTCCGAGGCCACCCGGCAGTCAGTGCTCTCCGCCCTCGATGTGCTCGGGTACGAACGCCCCACCCAGCTGCGCGGCGAACGCGCCCGCCTGGTCGGCCTCGTCCTGCCCGAACTCCAGAACCCGATCTTCCCGGCGTTCGCCGAGGTCATCGGCGGCACCCTCGCCCAGCAGGGCCTCACACCCGTGCTCTGCACGCAGACCAAGGGCGGGGTCTCCGAGGCGGACTATGTGGAACTGCTGCTCCAGCAGCAGGTCTCCGGAGTGGTCTTCGCGGGCGGCCTGTACGCCCAGGCCGACGCGCCGCACGACCACTACAAGCAGCTCGCCGCACGCAATATCCCGGTCGTTCTGATCAACGCGGCCATCGCCGATCTCGGCTTCCCCGCCGTCTCCTGCGACGACGCATCGGCCGTGGAGCAGAGCTGGCGCCACCTCGCCTCGCTCGGCCATGAACGCATCGGCCTGGTGCTCGGCCCCGCCGACCACATGCCCTCGCAACGCAAGCTGATCGGGGCGCGCGCGGCGGCCAAGACGGCGGGCGGCTCGCTGCCCGACGAGCATGTGGTGCGCGGCATGTTCTCGCTCGAAGGCGGTCAGGCGGCGGCCACGCGGCTGATCGACGCCGGCGTCACGGGACTCATCTGCGCGAGCGACCCGCAGGCGCTCGGCGCGGTGCGCGCGGCCCGCCGGCGCGGGCTCGATGTCCCCCGCGAGATCTCGGTGGTCGGGTACGACGACTCCGCGTTCATGAACTGCACCGAGCCCCCGCTCACCACCGTCCGCCAGCCCATCGAGGCGATGGGCCGCGCCGCGGTGGAGCTGCTCTCGCTGCAGATCGCGGGCAGTTCGGTGCCGTCGGAGGAGCTGCTCTTCGAGCCGGAGCTGGTGGTGCGGGGGTCGACCGCGCAGGCCGTACGCGACTGAACTCCGTACGCGACGCTGATTCGGGCAGACAGCACGCGATCCCTCGCACGAACCACGACCACCATCTGTCGATGATTTGCGATCTGTGCGCGGAATTTCACAACCCGCAGCCGAGATCGTCACATCTCCCCCTCGCGGACCGGAGTACGGAGCCCCGCGAGAGCCGTCGCCCGCTCAGGCTAGGCTCACCTACGTGAGTACGTGCGCCACCGCCTCCCGCGACCTCGACGAACCCCTCGCGGGAACCGCGGCCACCGCCACCACCTGGCTGCTCCTGGAGCAGCCGGGTCCCTGGGGTGCCAAGGCGCTCACCTCCAGCCACCTCGACGCGGGGCTCGGCGCCGCCCTCGAAGCCGCCGCCAAGGACACCGGCGTGCGGATCGCGCTGATCCGCCGCCCGGGCCCGCATGCCGACTCCCATTCCCCCGTCGAGCGCCAGGTGTACGCGGCCCATGTCCGGCCCGACGGCGCTTGGCTGCACAGCGCCGTCATCACGGATCCCGCCCGGCTTCTCGACCTCGACTTCGCGGCCCTGGGACGGGGCGAAGCGGGCTCGTTCGACGCGGAGTTGGCGGGCGCCGAGCACACCGGCGCACCGCTCGCCCTCGTCTGCACCAACGGCAAGCGCGACCGCTGCTGCGCCCTCCTCGGCCGCCCCCTCGCCACCGAGCTGGCCGCCGCCGGCGCGAGCGGCACCTGGGAGATCACGCACCTCGGCGGCCACCGTTTCTCGCCGACGCTGCTCGTCCTGCCGTACGGCTATGCGTACGGCAGGCTCGATGCCGCCGCCGTGAAGGAGGTCCTGACGGCCGTCGGCGACGGCCGCATCGTCACGGACGGCTGCCGCGGCAACTCCGCCTGGGACCGCCCGGGCCAGGCCGCCGAGCTCGCGGTGCGTACGACGGTGGGCGAGCAGCGGGCCGGGGCGCTCTCGGTCGTCAGCAGTGACGTCGAAGCCGGTGAGGACGGTGAGGACGCCGCTCCCCAGTGGCAGATCACCGTCGCCCACCGCGACGGCCGCGCCTGGGCCGTGACCGTCGCGCAGGGCGCCGCCCGGCCGGCGCGTCCGGAGAGCTGCGGAGGCGCGCTCGGGACACCGGGCCGGATGGATGTGGTGGCGGTGCGGGAGCTGGCCGGGGTCTGACGCCCCCTGCGGACCCGCCCCTACGGGGGAACCCAACTCCCTTTCCGTACACCGAAGTACAGCGAAGTACTGCGAAGTACTGCGAAGTGCTGCGAAGTCGGCACCCTACGCCGACCCCTTCACCACACTCCACCCACCGTCCACCACCAGGCTCGCCCCGGTGATGTACCCCGCCTCGTCCGCCGCCAGGAACGCGATCGCGGCCGCCACCTCCTCGGGCGCACCGAACCGTCCGGCCGCCGTCTCGGCCACGCTGCGTGCGCGGTCCTCCTCGCCGACGCGGTCCCATGCGCCGGTCAGAATCGGTCCCGGCAGCACGCAGTTGACGCGCACCTCGGGTCCGTATTCGACCGCGAGCTGGCCGCAGAGCGAGAGCAGCGCGCCCTTGCTCGCCGCGTAGGCGGGGTGGCCCGGGATTCCCTTGTGGGCGTGGACGGACGAGGTGAGGACGACCGCGCCGCGCTGTGCGCGCAGGTCCGGGAGTACGGCCTTGAAGCCCAGGAACGAGCCGGTGAGGTTGACCGAGAGCTGGCGCTGCCAGGACTCCAGGGAGAGCTCGTGGGCGGGGGCCACCTCGACCGTGAAGGCGTTGTTGACGAGGACCCCGACCGGGCCGAAGGAGTGCGCGGCCGCGACGACCCGGTCCCAGTCGGCGGGATCGGAGGCGTCGGCCCGTACGAAACCGGCGCGGCCGCCCTTGCTCCGGATCCGTTCGGCGAGATCGGCGCCCCGCTCAGCGGCGACATCGGTGAGGACCACGGCGGCGCCTTCGGCGGCGAGCCGTTCGGCGGTGGCCGCGCCGATCCCGGAGGCGGCCCCGGTGACGATGGCGACACGGTCGGCGAAACGGTGACCTGCGGAAGGCTCATTCGGGGTCGTCATACGGACATCCCACCTCCCCGCGTGGCCGAGGACAATACGTGAGCCCGATCACTTCGCACCCCGGCGCATTTCGGCAGCGGGCCCGTACCGCCGTACCGTTCGTAGACATGACCCCCTCCGCCTCCGGCAGCGCGCGCCGGCGCCCGCGCAGACCGCGCCTGGGGCTGCCGCGCAAGGTGTTCTCGCAGGTGCTCCTGATGCAGCTGGGGATCGCCGCCGGGGTCGCCGTCCTCGCGACCGGTCTGTTTCTCGCGCCCCTCGGCAAGGAGATGGACGACCAGGCGATGCGCCGGGCGCTCGCGATCGCCGAGGCCACCGCCGCCGCCCCGCGGATCGCCGAGGATCTCCAGCGCACCGAGCCCACCGCGGCCGGTCCCGTGCAGGAGGAGGCCGAGCGGATCCGTACGGCCACGGGCGCCGAGTACATCGTGGTGATGGACCGGCGCGGGGTGCGCTGGTCACACGCGAACCCCCGGCAGGTGGGCCGGGTCGTGTCCACCGACCCCAGCGACGCGCTGGCCGGCCGCGACGTGATGGAGATCGACGACGGCACGCTGGGGCGCTCGGCCCGCGGCAAGGTGCCGCTGCGCGACGAGGACGGGGCGATCGTCGGAGCGGTCTCGGTCGGCATCGAGTACGACAGTGTCCGGGCGCGGCTGCTCAACGCGATCCCGGGGCTCTTCGCGTACGCGGGCGGAGCACTCGCGGTCGGTGCGCTCGCCGCGTATCTGATCTCGCGCAGGGTGCAGAAGCAGACCCGCGATCTGGCCTTCTCCGATATCTCGGCGCTGCTCGCCGAGCGCGAAGCGATGCTGCACGGCATCCGCGAAGGGGTGGTCGCGCTCGACCGCCACGGCCGGATCCGGCTGCTCAACGATGAGGCGGAGCGGCTGCTCGGACTCGACGGCGAGGCCGTGGGCAAGCCGCTCGACGAGGCGCTCGGCGCGGGCCGCACCACCGATGTGCTCGCGGGCAGCGTGACCGGCACCGATCTGGTGACGGTACGCGGCCGGCGCGTGCTGATCGCGAACCGGATGCCCACCCATGACGGCGGCGCGGTGGCCACGCTGCGCGACCGCACCGAACTGGAGCAGCTCGGCCGTGAACTCGACTCGACCCGCGGCCTGATCGACGCCCTGCGCGCCAAGGACCACGAGCACGCCAACCATCTGCACACGCTCCTCGGCCTCCTCGAGCTGGAGATGTACGAGGACGCCGTGGAGTTCGTCGGCGAAGCGGCCGGGGCCCAGCGCGTGACCGCCGAGCAGATCACGGAGAAGATCCACGATCCGCTGCTCGCGGCGCTGCTCGTCGGCAAGGCGACCGTCGCCTCCGAGCGCGGGGTCACGCTGCGGCTGTGCGAGGGCACGCTGCTGCCCGACCGCCTCGTGGGTCCCCAGGATCTGGTGACGATCGCGGGCAACCTCGTCGACAACGCGCTCGATGCCGCGACCGGCAGCACCCGGGCACAGGTCGAGGTCGAGGTGCGGGCCGACGGGTGCGAGGCCGTCCTTCGCGTACGGGATTCAGGGCCCGGAGTGCCGCCCGAACAGCGGGAGTTGATCTTCACGGAGGGCTGGTCCACCAAGGAGTCCCCGGCCCATCGCGGTCGCGGCATCGGTCTTGCGCTGGTCCGCCGCCTCGCCGAGCGCCAGGGCGGCAGTGCACGGGTGGACGAAGCGGCGGACGGAGGCGCCGAGTTCACCGTCGTACTGCCGCAGGCGCTGCGCGACGAGGCGCCGCGGACGAAGATCGGCGGACCGCGGGAGGCACCCGGAGCAGCCGAAGCGGCCCCAACCGGCCATGCGGCCCCTGACCGTACGGAAGCGATCGAGGAATCACGATGATCGAAGTCCTGGTCGTGGACGACGACCTGCGCGTCGCCAAGGTGAACGCCGCCTACGTGGACAAGGTCCCCGGCTTCCAGGTGGCCGCCCAGGCGCACAGCGCCGCCGATGCCCTGGAGCGGATCGAGTCCGCCGGTCCGTTCGACCTGATCCTGATGGACCACTATCTGCCGGACGGCACCGGTCTCTCGGTCGTACGGCGGCTGCGCGAGCGCGGCGACCGCACCGACGTGATCATGGTGACCGCCGCCCGTGATGTGGCCACGGTGCAGGCAGCGATGCGGCTCGGGGCACTGCAGTACCTGGTCAAGCCGTTCACGTTCGCGGGTCTGCGCGGCAGGCTCGAGGCGTACGCGGCGCTGCGGCGGACCCTGGACGGCGGCGGCGAGGCCGAACAGTCCGAGGTGGACCGGATGTTCGGCGCCCTGTCGACGGACACCGCACCCCAGCTGCCCAAGGGCCACTCACCCGAGACCGCCGAGCTGGTCCGTCGTGCCCTGATGTCCGCCGAGGGCCCGCTCTCGGCGGCGGAGATCGCCGACCGCACGGGCCTGAGCCGGCAGACCGCCCAGCGCTACCTCAAGCTCCTGGAACGCTCCGGCCGCGTCCGCCTCGGCCTCAGATACGGGGATACGGGACGGCCCGAGCACCGGTACGAGTGGTCGGCGAGCCTGTAGGCCGTACCGGAAGAGCCGGTCACACCGCCCCCGCCCCCGTGAGCGACCGCACCTCGGTCTCCGCGTGCTTGGCCTTGTCCGGGCCCTGAGGCGAGGTGGCCGTGCCCGCCCAGCCGGCCAGGAAGCCGAGGGGGATGGAGATCAGGCCGGGGTTCTCCAGCGGGAAGAGGTGGAAGTCCACGCCGGGGAACATCGCCGTCGGGGAGCCCGAGACCACCGGCGAGAAGATCACCAGGATGAGGGCGGGGATCAGTCCGCCGTAGACGGACCAGACCGCGCCCCGGGTGGTGAAGCGGCGCCAGAAGAGCGAGTACAGGAGCACCGGCAGATTCGCCGACGCGGCCACCGCGAAGGCGAGTCCGACGAGGAACGCCACGTTCAAGTCCTTTGCGAGCAGCCCGAGTCCGATCGCGGTGAGGCCGATGCCGACCGCCGCGACCCGCGCGACCGCGACCTCGCTGCGCGGCTTGGCGTGCTTGCGCCGCAGCGAGGCGTAGAGGTCGTGGGCGACCGAGGCCGACGAGGCGAGCGTGATGCCGGCGACGACCGCGAGGATCGTGGCGAAGGCGATCGCGGCGACCACCGCGAAGAGAACCGTTCCGCCCGTGGAACCGGCGCCCCCGCCCAGGTCGAGGGAGAGCAGCGGAATCGCCGTGTTGCCCGAGGCGTTGGACGCCTTCACCTCGCTGGAGCCGACGATCGCCGCCGCGCCGAAGCCGAGCACGATCGTCATCAGGTAGAAGCTGCCGATCAGACCGATCGACCACACCACGGACCGGCGTGCGGCCCGCGCGGTGGGCACGGTGTAGAAGCGCGACAGGATGTGCGGCAGCCCCGCCGTGCCAAGCACGAGCGCCAGTCCGAGGCTGATGAAGTCCAGGCGCGCGGTCCAGTCCCCGCCGTAGCGCAGGCCCGGCGCGAGGAAGTCCTTGCCGTGGCCGCTCTTCTCGGCGGCGGTGTTGAGCAGGCTGTTGAAGTCGCCGTGGAAGCGCACCAGGACGAGCACGGTGAGGGCGATCGCGCCGCCCATCAGGAGCACGGCCTTGACGATCTGGATCCAGGTGGTGGCCCGCATCCCGCCGAGCGATACGTAGACGACCATGAGCGCGCCGACGCCGATGACGGTCCAGGCCTGCGCCGCCTCGCTCGTACCGCCGAGCAGCAGCGCGACGAGACTGCCCGCACCGACCATCTGCGCCACGAGGTAGAGCACGGAGACGGTCACGGACGAGGTGCCGGCCGCGATCCGTACCGGACGCTCGCTCATGCGGGAGGCGACCACGTCGGCGAGCGTGAACCGGCCGCAGTTGCGCACCAGTTCGGCCACGAGCAGCAGCACGACCAGCCAGGCGACGAGGAAGCCCACCGAGTAGAGGAGCCCGTCGTAGCCGTACAGGGCGATGAGTCCGGAGATACCGAGGAAGGAGGCGGCGGACATGTAGTCGCCCGCGATGGCGAAACCGTTCTCCATGGGCGAGAACAGCCGTCCGCCCGCGTAGAACTCCTCCGCGCTGCCGTGCCGGTTGCGGCTCACCCACGTGGTGATGCCGAGCGTGACCGCGATGAACGCGCAGAAGAGGAGCAGCGCCAGTGTCTGATGGTCGCCCGTCAACGCCCGACCCCCCGCGTCAGCTCCTGGGTGTCCCAGCGCAGATCGAGCGCGGCCCGGTCCCTGCGCAGCCGCGCATGGCGGGCGTACGCGAAGGTCAGCAGGAAGGTCGTGAGGAACTGTCCGAGGCCGGCGATCATCGCCACGTTCACGGCGCCCGCGACGGGCTGCGCCATCAGGCCGGGCGCCATGGTGGCGGCCAGGATGTACGCGACGTACCAGGTGAAGAAGGCGATCACCGCGGGGATCACGAAGCGGCGGTACCGGCTGCGCACCTCCTGGAAGGCGGCGCTGGCCTGCACTTCCAGATAGATACTGGCCGCGTCGGGGCGCTGCTCCGCCGCCCTGGGGGCGGGCGGTGCGGGCGCGGACGCGGGGGCGCCGGTGCTGTCCAGCTCTCCCCAGCCCGAGGCCAGTGCGTCGTACCAGGGGTCGTCGAACCGGATCTGTCCGGTCCGCCGCCCGTCGTGCTTCTCCACCGAACTCTCCTTGTCCGCGCCCCGTTTGGTCGCGTGCCCAAGGATGGGCGGACCAGGAAGATCCCGGACACTTCACGCCGATCTGTTCACTCCATCAGGTGAAGCACAGCCGAAGTGGCTTCCTGGTGGGGCGGGACCGATGTGACCTCCCGGCGAGGCGGGACCGAACCGACCTTCGGGCAAGGCGGGACCGGCCTCAGGCAAGGCAGGACCCAACCGACCTTCGGGCAAGGCGGGACCGGCCTCAGGCAAGGCAGGACCGAACCGACCTCACCGCCCGGGCGGTTCGGCGAGCCCGTGCCGGTAGGCGTAACGCACCGCCTGGGTGCGGTCCTTGAGGCCGGCCTTGGCGAAGAGGTTGTTGATGTGCGTCTTCACGGTGGCGGTCGAGACCTGCAGGGCCCGCGCGATCTCGGTGTTCGTCAGCCCGTCGGCGATCCGCGCGAGCACCTCGGCCTCACGGGCGGTGAGACCGTCGGGCAGTTCCACGGGGGCCTGTACGGGAGCGGCCGGCTCCGACAGGCGCTCCAGGAGCCTGAGTTGCACCTGCGGAGCGAGTCCGGCGTCACCGGAGAGCACGGCTTCGATCGCCCGGACGATCTCGTCGCCGCCCGCGTCCTTGGTGAGGTAGCCGCGCGCTCCGGCCTTCAGGGCGGGGAAGAGCGATGCGTCGTCGGCGTAGGTGGTGAGCACCACGACCTGGGTGCCGGGGTGTTCGGCGCGGATACGGCGGGTCGCCTCCACTCCGTCGACGCGGGGCATCCGCAGGTCCATCAGGACGACGTCCGGGGCGAGTTCGGCGACCAGGCGTACGGCTTCCTCGCCGTCGCCCGCCGAGCCGACCACCTCCATGCCGGGCAGCAGCCCGAGCAGCATCACGATGCCTTCGCGCACCACGGTCTGATCGTCGGCGACGACCACACGCACGCTCATGCCGGCTCCTCCACGCGCAGTCTCATACCGGCTCCTCCACGCGCACGCTCATACCGGCTCCTCCACACGCACGTCCATGGGCACACCGGTCCGCACCCGCGCCCTCATTCCGGCACCCGCAACCGCACCACGAATCCTCCGTCTGCGTCCTCGGCGGGACCCGCGTCGAGCGAGCCGCCGAGCAGTTCGGCGCGCTCGCGCATCCCGAGCAGACCGTATCCGCTGCCGCTCGCGGCGAGCTCGCCCTCGGGGCGCACGCCGCCAAAGTCCCGTACTTCCAGGGCCACTTCACCCTCCTCGTACGAGAAACGCAGCCGCACCGAAGCGCCGGGCGCGTGCTTGCGTACGTTCGTCAGGGCCTCCTGCGCGACCCGTCGTACGGTCTGGGAGGTCTCGACGCTCAGCAGGCGCGGGCTGCCGTTCACCTCGACGTCGACGTCGTCGAGCGCCCGCAGGAAGTCCTCCACGGGCACCATGTCGCCGCGCAGCGCGGACAGTGCCTGGCGGGTCTCGGCGAGCCCTTCGCGGGCCATCCCCCGTGCGGCGACGACGCGTTCGAGCACCTGGTCCTTGGGCGCGTCGCGCTCGACGAGCAGCCGGGCGGCCTCCAGGTGCACGAGCTGCGCGGAGAGGCTGTGGGCGAGGACGTCGTGGATCTCGCGGGCGATCCGGGCCCGTTCGGTGAGCGCGGCGGACTCGGCCTCGGCGGCGAGCGCGGCGCGTTCCTGGTCGAGCAGCCGGCGCTCCCTGCCGCGGCCCTCGGCGTCGAGCCGCAGCACGTACCCGACGAGACAGAACGTGGCGGCGGTCAGGACGGAGCTCGTCCAGGGCTTGTCGGCGACCGGTACGAATCCGGCGAAGGCGGCCAGGGCCGCCGCGAGTGCCGCGGCCAGGGGCAGCCGCTTGAGCGCGAGCACGATCCCGGAGCACCACACCACCATGCCGACCGTGGTGAATCCGGCCGCCTGGGCGCCGATCGCACCGGCGAACAGGGCGGCGAGCACGGCGAGGGACGGGACGAGGCGGTGGGCGAGCGTGGTCCGCAGAAAGAGCTGCCAGCCCAGGGCGCAGGCCAGCAGGACGGCCACGTCGACCGCGCTCTCCCAGGTCGGCGTGGCCGGTTCGGTGATCACGTTCCACAGCACGAACCCCGCGATCGCCGCCCTGCCGATCCAGGCGAGCGCGGAGCGCTGCCGCCCGAGCCGCTCGCGGGTGAGTGCCTCCCGCGAGGGCCAGCGCAGCCAACTGTTCCGGGTCACATGTGGTCCTTCCACGCGGGCCGCGGGTGGCCGACGACCTCACGGTACGTGCGGGTGCGCCACTGCAGGAGCCCGGCCCGCGCGAGCAGCATGGCGGAAAGACCCAGCATCAGAGCGGCACTGCTCTGGTGTACGCCGAAGGCGGCACCGATCCCGTAGAGGCCGGCGCGGACGGCGATCCCGCCCACCCACACGGCGAGCGTCAGCCTGCTGCCCTTGGACCACACGGTGCCGTCGCCCGCCCGCCACACCTGGGTCGTACGGGCGAACAGCGCGCCCATCGCCAGCGAGAGCACCAGTTCCACCGCGAGCAGCGTCGCGGCCTGGGCGGTCTGTCCTTCGCCGAGCAGATCGGGCTTGCTCAGCGCCACGAACCCGAGTACGGCCGGCAGCACCCACCAGCGCCGCTCGTCACCGAGCCGCCGCGCCTTGAACTGACTCAGCACGATGAGTGCGACGACGCCGATGATCAGCAGTCCGTTGACGATCTCGGACATGGTGTCCTCCCTGTCCTCTCCCGGTTTCCCTGTGTCTTCGACGGTAGGGAAAAGCACAGGTCACAGGATCGGAGCGAGGGTGGAAACGAGGTGGAAAAGCGGCCTCCACCCTGGGGTGGAGACCGCTTGGGCCGGCGCGGGCGCTCTCAGACCTCCACCCTCCGGTGGATCAGCTCGCGGTGCACGGGCATCAGGGCGTCGGGGAGCGCGTCGGGTTCGAACCAGCCGGCTTCGAGGATCTCGAACGAGTCGATCTTCAGCGTGCCCCCGGCAAGAACCGCCTCGTACGCGACCTCGACCCGCAGCCGGAACCCGCTGTTGAGCATGACGAGCCGGCCGGGCACCACGTCGAGACCGGTCTCCTCCTTGACCTCCCGCACGACGGTCCCCGGGAAGTCCTCTCCCCGCGCCGCATGCCCCGTCGGCAGTCCCCAGCAGCGGTCCCGGGGCCACATCCGGTGCCGAAGCAGCAGCACACGGCCCCGGTCGTCGCGCACGACCCCGGTCACCCCGACGGTGAACTTCGCGTGCGCGAGCCACATGACCCGCCACTGCAACGGGCCCCGCAGCATCCGCCAGATGCGCTCGACTATCCCGTACACCCCGGTCGCATCCCGCTCAGGCGTCGATGCGCGAGCGGTCCAGGGTCGCCGCCGAGCTGGTGATGAACTCCTTGCGCGGCGCCACATCGTTGCCCATCAGGAGATCGAAGACCTGCTCCGCGGCCTCCAGCTCCCCGATGTTGATCCGCCGCAGCGTGCGGAAGCGCGGGTCCATCGTGGTCTCCGCCAGCTGGTCCGCGTCCATCTCGCCGAGGCCCTTGTAGCGCTGGATCGAGTCCTTGTAGCGGACGCCCTTGCGCTGGAACTCCAGGATCGTCTGCCGCAGCTCGTTGTCCGAGTACGTGTAGACGTACTTGTCCTGGCCCTTCTTCGGCTGGACCAGCTCGATCCGGTGCAGCGGCGGCACGGCGGCGAAGATCCGTCCCGCCTCGACCATCGGCCGCATGTACCGCTGGAACAGGGTCAGGAGCAGCGTGCGGATGTGCGCGCCGTCCACATCGGCGTCGACGAGCAGGATGATCTTGCCGTAGCGCGCGGCGTCCACGTCGAAGGTCCGTCCGGACCCTGCTCCTATGACCTGGATGATCGCGCCGCACTCGGCGTTCTTCAGCATGTCCGATACGGACGCCTTCTGAACGTTGAGGATCTTGCCGCGGATCGGAAGGAGCGCCTGGAACTCGGAGTTCCGGGCGAGCTTCGCGGTACCGAGCGCCGAGTCGCCCTCGACGATGAACAGCTCGCTGCGCTCCACGTCGTCGCTGCGGCAGTCCGCGAGCTTGGCCGGCAGCGAGGAGGACTCGAGCGCGGTCTTACGGCGCTGCGCCTCCTTGTGCTGACGGGCCGCGATCCGCGTACGGGCGGCGGCGACGGCCTTGTCCATGACGGAACGGGCCTGCGCCTTGGCGTCCCGCTTGGTCGAGGTCAGGAACGCCTTGAGCTCCTTGGCCACCACATTGGCCACGATGCGGTTGGCCGCCGAGGTGCCGAGCACTTCCTTGGTCTGGCCCTCGAACTGGGGCTCCGCGAGGCGCACCGTGACGACCGCGGTCAGGCCCTCGAGCGCGTCGTCCTTGACGATGTCGTCCTCGGCGACGCGAAGCAGCTTGGCCGAGCGCAGCACCTCGTTGACCGTCTTGGTCAGCGAGCGCTCGAAGCCGGTGATGTGGGTGCCGCCCTTGGGCGTGGCGATGATGTTGACGAAGGACTTGACCGTCGTGTCGTAGCCCGTGCCCCAGCGCAGCGCGATGTCCACGCCCAGCTCACGGGTGACCTCGGTCGGCGTCATGTGGCCGACCTCGTCGAGGACCGGGACGGTCTCCTTGAATGTGCCCGTGCCGGTCAGCCGCTGCACGTCGCAGATCGGCTTGTCCGGCGCGAGGAACTCGCAGAACTCGCTGATGCCGCCGTCGAAGCGGAAGGTCTCCTCGCTCTTGCCCACGCCGTCGAGGTCACGCTCGTCGCGTACGACGATGGTGAGGCCGGGCACCAGGAAGGCGGTCTGCCGGGCGCGCTGGTGCAGATGCTCCAGGGAGAGCTTGGCGTCCTTGAGGAAGATCTGTGTGTCCGACCAGTAGCGGATACGCGTACCGGTGCGGCCCTTGGGTACCCGCTTGCCCTTGGTCAGGCCGCTGCCGGCGGTGAACTTCGCGTCGGGCCCCTCGCCCTCGAAAGCACCGGGGACACCCCGCCGGAAGCTGATCGAGTGCACGGTGCTGCGGTCGACCTCGACGTCGAGACGCGCCGACAGCGCGTTCACCACGGAGGCGCCCACACCGTGCAGACCACCGGAGGCCGCGTACGAACCGCCGCCGAACTTTCCGCCGGCGTGCAGCTTCGTCATGACGACCTCGACGCCGGAGAGCCCGGTCTTGGGCTCGACGTCGACTGGGATCCCGCGACCGTTGTCACGGACCTCCACGGACCCGTCCTCGTGCAGGATCACCTCGATGCGGTCGCAGTGGCCGCCGAGGGCCTCGTCGACCGCGTTGTCGATGATCTCCCAGAGGCAGTGCATCAGGCCGCGGCTGTCGGTCGAGCCGATGTACATGCCGGGGCGCTTGCGGACCGCTTCGAGTCCTTCGAGGACGAGGAGGTGCCGCGCGGTGTAGTTGGAACCGTCCCGGTCTGCTCCGCTCAGCAGCGCTGTGGACGTCACGGACGTTTCGGCGGTCACGCGTTTCGCTCCTCGCTGAATTTCAATTGGGGCCCCGATGCCGGGGTCCGGTACCGAGTACCGCGTCAGAGGGTACCGAGGCCTGGTAGAGCCGATGTAACGCCACCCTCGGCTGACGACAGACTAGTGCAGAGTCGCATACCTGTTCGATCCCTCGAAGGGGTGATGCGGATATCACGTTCCCAACCAGGCATGAACCATTTAGGCTCCGGGCACGTCCTCATGAACAACCCGACCAGCCAGGCCGGGCAGGACCAGGCAGGCCCGCCGAACAACCGACTACAGGACACGACAAGCAACTCGGCAGACAAGCGAACCCGTAAGCCGCAAGCCAGCACTACGGCACCTTCGCCGCCACCCGGTTGCAGCCGACCGCCTCGAGAAGAAATTTTCGAGTCAAAGCCCCGAGCGGGAACGTTTTCGGGCTGGTTGGATGTTGACCCTGGTACGACAGCTCGTCGAGCTAGAGAAGAGGCGACGTGACTACTGTTCTGACCCCAGCGAACCCGCTGACGGCCGCTGACCGATGCGACCGCTGCGGCGCCCAGGCGTATCTGCGCGTCGTACTCCTGAGCGGCGGAGAGCTGCTCTTCTGCGCCCACCACGGTCGCAAGTTCGAGCCGGAACTCAAGAAGATCTCCGCTGAGATACAGGATGAGACGGAGCGGCTCACTGCCGTCCCGGCAGTCGCCGAGACCGAAGAACGCTGACACTTCGCATCAACGACGAGCGAGCCAGCGCCGGCCAGGCCGGTCATGACGAGGGGGGGGGCGGGCCCCCACGGGGTGGCCCCCCCCCCCCCTTCCCCCTTTCCCTAGGGGGTGGGGGCGGC
>NZ_JAEIMH010000055.1:29568-32495 GCF_016464295.1 Streptomyces sp. N35
GGCGGGCAGTCCCCACAGGGATTGCCCGCCCGTCGCTTTGCCCGTTTCCGTACGGGTCTGCGGCCGCCTACGACTCCTTCGCGGCCGTCGGCGTCAACCGTGCGAGCAGCTCGCTGATCCGCGTATAGACGCCGGGGCTGCCTGCCTGCCCGCAGCCGCTCCCCCAGGACACCAGACCGACCAGGCGACCTCGGGCCACCAGCGGGCCCCCGCTGTCCCCCTGGCAGGCGTCCTTGCCGCCCTCCAGCTCGCCCGCGCAGAGCATCACGCCGCGCAGATACGTGCCGTCGGCATTCCCCGGATACGCGGCCTCACAGGCCGTGTCCGCGAGGATCTGCACCTTGGCGGCCCGCAGGGAGCGCGCATAGTCGCCCTGGCCGGTGGTGTCGCCCCAGCCGTAGACCTGGGCGCGCGTGCCCGCCTCGTAGGCGCGGTCGCCGACGGGTGCCATGGGGATGACGTGGTCCTCGGGCAGCGGCTTGTCGAGGGTGAGGATGGCGAGGTCGCCGGCGTTGGTGAAGGAGTCGTACTCCTCGTTGACCCAGACGCTGCGCACCGCCACCTCACGGCCGCCCGCCGCCCGCAGATCATTGCGCCCGGCGATGATGTGCAGATCGTCCACGGTCTCCAGCGGGGCGCCGAGCACTTCGAGGCTGAGGCAGTGCGCGGCGGTGAGCACGGTGGTCGGCGAGACCACGGCGCCGCCGCAGAACTGCCCGGCACGCGTACCTCCGAACCGGTCACGGCTCGCGAGCGCCACGGCCCAGGGACTGTCGGACACCTGCACGGGGCTGCCGCCGATCACGACGCCGTCCGCCGCCGCCGGAACCGGGGCGGCCAGCGGCGTGACGACGGCCGCGGCCACCAGGGCGGCAGCGGTCGAAAGCCGCCTGCTCAGAGGTCGACGCATGCGCACTCCTGACTCTGCGTGGTCATGGGTACGCTCAGCGTCATTCAGTGCGACCAGGGGCGCGACCTGGGCCGGGACCTTTCCCCGGCAAGCAGCGAGCCCGGCAGCCCCCGCGGTGCGGGAGTGCCGGGCTCGTGTGCGTACGGCCTCGGAAAGACTCAGTCGAGGTAGTCGCGCAGGACCTGCGAACGCGACGGGTGGCGCAGCTTCGACATGGTCTTCGACTCGATCTGACGGATGCGCTCACGCGTCACGCCGTAGACCTTGCCGATCTCGTCGAGGGTCTTCGGCTGACCGTCGGTGAGACCGAAGCGCATCGAGACCACGCCCGCCTCACGCTCGGAGAGCGTGTCGAGGACGGAGTGCAGCTGCTCCTGGAGGAGCGTGAAGGACACCGCGTCGGCCGGAACGACCGCCTCGGAGTCCTCGATCAGGTCACCGAACTCGCTGTCGCCGTCCTCACCCAGGGGGGTGTGGAGGGAGATCGGCTCGCGACCGTACTTCTGGACCTCGATGACCTTCTCGGGGGTCATGTCGAGCTCCTTGGCCAGCTCCTCCGGGGTGGGCTCACGGCCCAGGTCCTGGAGCATCTGGCGCTGGACGCGCGCGAGCTTGTTGATGACCTCGACCATGTGCACCGGGATACGGATGGTGCGGGCCTGGTCGGCCATGGCGCGGGTGATCGCCTGACGGATCCACCAGGTGGCGTACGTGGAGAACTTGTAGCCCTTGGTGTAGTCGAACTTCTCGACCGCGCGGATCAGACCGAGGTTGCCCTCCTGGATCAGGTCCAGGAAGAGCATGCCGCGGCCGGTGTAGCGCTTGGCCAGGGAGACCACCAGACGGAGGTTGGCCTCCAGGAGGTGGTTCTTGGCGCGGCGGCCGTCCTCGGCGATGATCTCCAGCTCGCGCTTGAGCTTCGGCGCGAGCTTGTCGGCGTTCGCCAGCTTGTCCTCGGCGAACAGGCCGGCCTCGATGCGCTTGGCGAGCTCGACCTCCTGCTCGGCGTTGAGGAGCGGGACCTTGCCGATCTGCTTGAGGTAGTCCTTGACCGGGTCGGCGGTGGCGCCGGCGACGACGACCTGCTGGGCAGGAGCGTCTTCCTCGTCGTCGGAGAGGACGAAGCCCTTGGACTCGCCGCCCTCTTCCTCCTCGTCGTCGTCCTTGCCCGCGGGGGTCTCCTCGGTCGGCTCATCGCCGTCGAGGTCCTCGTCCTTCTTGGACCCGGTCTTCTTCGCGGTGGTCTTCTTGGCCGCCGTCTTCTTGGCGGCGGTCTTCTTCGCGGCCGTCTTCTTGGCCGCGGCCTTCTTGGCAGGGGCCGAGGACTCGTCCTCGACCGAGGCCTCGACCTCGGCGGCCGGGGCGGCGGCCGCGGCAGAGGTCGACGAGGCGACCTTCTTGGCCGGGGCCTTGGCGGCGACGGTCTTGGTAGCGGTGCGCTTGGCCGGACTCTTCGCTGCGACGCTCTTACGGGTGCGCTTCGGCGACTCCGCGGCACTGACCATCAGCGTCACACCCTCTTCCTCGAGGATCTGGTTGAGGCTGCGCAGAACGTTCTTCCACTGAGTGGCCGGAATCTGGTCAGCTTCGAAGGCACGACGCACGTCATCGCCGGCGATCTGCCCCTCAGCCTTTCCCCGCTCGATGAGCGCCATCACAGATGCGGACTCGGCGATCTCGGGCGGGAGCGTACGGGATGTGCTGGCCGACACGAACAACCTCTCGGAACGATGGAAACGGCTTCCGACTCCGTCCACTGTGGAACCGGAGCCGACGTCCGCCGACTGGGGATGGGTCGACGGCGAGGCGGGCGATCCGCGGAGCTCACACAGCGCCACAACCGGCTGCTGTATTCCTTCCTCGGCAGTCACCTCTTAGGTCATCGCGCTGCCGCGAAGAGCGTTACGCCCAATGTTCGTGGCCCGAGTCACACCGCGTAACCGGTGATAACCCTCAGAAGCAGACATACGCCCACGCAAGCAGTCGCCGGACCCGGTACGAACCGGCCCGGGTCCGG